>JAXECZ010000168.1:0-17353 GCA_034104845.1 Faecousia sp.
AATGCGGCCCACGGAGTACATCCGCTCTTCAAACTCGATGGTCAGGGGAAAATAGTCGATGCCCGCCTTGGGGATGGGGTTGGCGGTGCAGGTGGTGAGCACCACGGTGTCGCCGTAGCGGCAGATGCACTCGGCGTTGGCCAGCTCTGCCACCTTACCGGTTTCCACGGTAAAGGGGCGGCCGCCGATTTCCATTTCGAATACCTTGTGGTTCGGGAACTGTTTGTGAGTTACCATTGTTTTACCTCCATAAAATTCTTTGTTTTCTCGGGAGGTTTAGCCATTGAACCTGTTTTTAATGCACGCGTAAGACGGTGATAACCGTCACACCCCCGGGTACCGCCCGGTATCGCTTCCGCTGTGAAAACCATCCGGTCAGTGACCAGGTGTGGTACTTCCATGAAAAACACGTTCAATTGCTAAAACGGCTCCCGAAATGGGATGCTGCTTGAAAAAGGCGACAGGTTGCCCCGTCGCCTTCAACAATTCTTACTTACGGATACCCAGCTTGGCAATCAGGGCACGGTAGCGGTTGATGTCCTTCTTGGCCAGATAATCCAACATTTTGCGGCGCTTACCGACCATCATCAGCAGACCGCGGCGGGAGTGGTTATCGTGCTTGTGGACGCGCAGGTGCTCGGTCAGCTCGTTGATGCGGGCGGTGAGGATGGCAACCTGAACCTCGGGGGAGCCGGTATCGCCTTCGTGGGTTGCATTGTCCAGGATGACCTGGGTCTTCTTTTCTTTCTGAATGATTGTGTTTTCCACCTTTCAAATCAATTTCCCGGCGGCTAAGTGTGGGTGGTGAATCCCGAAACTGAGCCGTGGGCTGCATGCCAGCCATAGCCAGCCCGACCATCATAACATAAGTATTCCCAAAAGTAAAGAATTTTTTAAAGGATATTTGGAAATTTCCCGATTTTTCCCCAGCCCGACGATAGCAGACTGTTTTAAAAAACACTTGACTTTTTAGAAAAAGCAAGTATCATTGTATACAATGATACAAGCAAAAGAAAGGGGCCTTAACCATGTTGGAAATATCCAGCAAAACCAACCTGTTGGAGAAGAATTCCTATAAATATTCCCTCCAGGACATTCCCGAGCCCAATTTGCAGCGGGACATTTATTCCTACGGCACCGTGCCCAAGGTGGCCTTCAACCACCGGCGGGTGCCTCTGAACATGCCGGAGGAGATCTGGATCACCGATACCTCCCTGCGGGATGGGCAGCAAAGTGTGGAGCCCTATACCGTGGACCAGATCGTGAACATCTATAAGCTTCTGAGTAAGCTGGGCGGGCCCTACGGCATCATCCGGCAGACGGAGTTTTTCATTTACAGCAAAAAAGACCGGCAGGCCCTGGAAAAATGTCTGGAGTTGGACCTGAAAGTCCCGGAGATCACCAGCTGGAGTCGGGCCAGCAAGGAGGACTTTAAGCTGGTGCGGGATCTGGGGCTGAAAGAAACCGGCATCCTTGTCTCCTGCTCCGACTATCACATCTTCAAAAAGATGAAAATGACCCGCTCTCAGGTGCTGGATTACTACCTGGGCACGGTAAAGGATGCTTTCGATGCCGGGGTCATTCCCCGCTGCCATCTGGAGGATATCACCCGGGCGGATTTCTACGGCTTCGTGGTGCCCTTTGTCAATGAGCTTCAGGCCCTCAGCCGGGAGGCGGGCATTCCGGTGAAGATTCGGGCCTGCGACACCATGGGCTACGGTGTCCCCTACACCGAGGCGGCTTTGCCCCGAAGTGTGGCGGGCATCATCTACGGCCTGCAGCACTATGCCGATGTGCCCAGCGAATGCCTGGAATGGCACGGCCACAACGACTTCTACAAGGCCGTGACCAACGCCTCCACCGCCTGGCTCTATGGTGCCTGCGCCGTCAATTGCAGCCTGCTGGGCATCGGCGAACGCACCGGCAACATTCCCCTGGAGGCCATGGTGTTTGAGTATGCCTCCCTCCGGGGCTCCATGGACGGTATGGATCCCACGGTGATCACGGAGATCGCGGAGTTCTTTGAAAAGGACATCGGTTACAAAATTCCCCCCATGACCCCCTTTACAGGCGCCAGCTTCAATTCCACCCGAGCGGGTATCCACGCCGATGGATTGATGAAGGACGCGGAGATTTACACCATCTTCGATACGGAAAAGCTCTTAAACCGGCCGGCGACGGTGGAAATCAGCAAGACCTCCGGCGCGGCGGGCATCGCCTACTGGATCAACCAGCACTACCGGCTGAAAGGCGACGACCAATTGGCAAAATCCGACCCGTTGGTCACCGCCATCAAGCAGTGGGTGGATGCCGAGTATGAAACCGGCCGGGTGACCATGATCTCCCACGGAGAGATGCTGGAAAAAATCCAGGAATTCGCCCCGGGAAGATTCCCCAAAGAATAAACGATCCCGCGCAGTGAAAACCGATGCGGATGAACCAAGGGTGGGCGAATTCGTACCTGTGTCCAACCTTGTACCATTCAACCAAACGCGCAAAACCCGTTCCTTGGCGGGAGGCTGATAGCCTCCCCTACAGTGGTTGTGCAAAAATCATTGTGTTGTACCATTTTCCCCAGGATTGATACCGAGCGGTACCCAATGGTATAACGATTACAGACCAGCCGAGCACGAATTAAAAAGGGAGGAAATTATGGCAGTTTTAAAATCCATCTCTCTGGCGGATCAGGTATTTGAGAAGCTGGAAAGTGATATTATTTCCGGGGTTTATCCCCGAGGCGAGGTGCTCACCGAGCTGAAACTGGTGGAGCAGCTGAATGTGAGCCGCACCCCCATCCGGGAGGCCCTGCGGAGATTGGAGCAGGAGCGGCTCATCCGGGATTCCGGCAAGGGCAGCGTGGTGCTGGGCATCACCCTGGAGGATCTGGAGGACATTATGGATATCCGCCTGCGCTGCGAGGGCTTGGCCGCGTACTATGCCGCCAAAAACCACACCCAGGAAGACGCCAAGCGGCTGCGGCAGCTCAGCGAATTGCAGGACTTCTATTTTGAAAAGGGGGACTACGATCACCTGCGGGAAATCGACGACGAATTCCACGAGAGCATCTATGAAATCAGCGGCCGCACCGTTTTGATGGATACCCTCCGGCCCCTGCACCGGAAAACCCAGCGCTACCGCCGCAATTCCTATTCCATCCCCAGCCGGCGGCAAAAGAGCATTGACGAGCATAAGGCCATCTGCGATGCCATCTGCGCCGGAGACGCGGAGCTGGCGGAACAGCTGGTAAGCCAGCATATCGAAAATGCAAAACACACCATGATTGAGAGGTTCAACCAAAATGGGTAATACAATTGCACAGAAAATCATCCGGGAACACCTGATCTCCGGAAATCTGACCACCGGCAGTGAAATCGCCCTGAAAATCGACCAGACCCTGACCCAGGATGCCACCGGCACCATGGCCTATCTGGAATTCGAGACCATGGGCATCCCCCAGGTGAAAACCGAATTCTCCATCGCCTATGTGGATCATAACACCCTGCAGTGCGGCTTTATGAACGCCGATGATCACCAGTATCTGCAATCCGTGGCGGCGAAATACGGCGTCCGGTTCTCCCGCCCCGGCAACGGCATCTGCCACCAGCTCCATTTGGAGCGGTTCGGAAAGCCCGGCAAGACCCTCATCGGCTCCGACTCCCACACCCCCACCGGCGGCGGCCTGGGTATGCTGGCCTTCGGCGCCGGCGGAATGGATGTGGCAGTGGCCATGGGCGGCGGTGCCTACTATATCAATATGCCCAAGCTCTATAAGGTGGAGCTGACGGGGAAATTGAATCCCTTTGTCTCTGCCAAGGACGCAGCCCTGAAGCTTCTTCAGATCCTCTCCGTCAAGGGCGGCGTGGGGGCCATCATCGAGTGGGGCGGCGAGGGCGTGAAAACCCTGACGGTGCCGGAGCGGGCTACCATCACCAATATGGGCGCGGAGCTGGGCGCCACCACCTCCATCTTCCCCTCCGACGAGCAGACCCGCGTTTTCCTGGCGGCCCAGGGCAGAGAAGCGGACTTCATTCCCCTGGAGAGCGACCCTGACGCGGAATACGACCGGATCATCCCCATCGATTTGAGTGCGCTGAAACCCATGATCGCCTGCCCCCACAGCCCGGACAATGTGGTGGAGGTCTCCACCCTGAAGGATACAAAGGTGGATCAGGTGTGCATCGGTTCCTGTACCAATTCCTCCCTGGTGGATATGCTGAAGGTAGCGGCCATTCTGAAAGGAAAAACCATCGCCCCGGGGGTGAATCTGTCCATCTCCCCCGGCTCCCGGCAGGTGCTGAGCATGCTGGCCTCCTGCGGCGCGCTGAACGACATTCTCTCCTCCGGCGCACGGCTCCTGGAATGTGCCTGCGGCCCCTGCATCGGCATGGGCTTCTCCCCCAATTCCGGCGGCGTGAGCCTGCGGACCTTTAACCGGAATTTCCTGGGCCGCAGCGGCACCAAGGACGCCAACGTTTACCTGGTTTCTCCGGAAACCGCTGCCGCCTCCGCTCTGGCAGGCTGCATCTGCGACCCCACTACCCTGCCGCCCATTCCGGAGATTTCCCTGCCCGAGCATTTCGCCATTGACGACAGCTCCGTGCTCCAGCCCCTGCCTCCGGAGGAGGCGGCCAAGGCGGAGGTTCTCCGTGGCCCCAACATCAAACCTTTCCCCAAGGGCGCACCGGTGACGGATACCATTTCCGCAGAGCTGGTGCTGAAGGTGGGGGACAACATCACCACGGATCACATTATGCCCGCCGGCTCCAAGGTGCTGCCCTACCGGTCCAACATCCCCAAGATGAGCGAATTCTGCTTCGAGGTCTGCGATCCTGACTTCCCCGCCCGGGCCAAGGCGGCGGGCCAGGGTATCATCCTGGGCGGCAGCAACTACGGCCAGGGCTCCTCCCGGGAGCATGCGGCCCTGGTGCCCATGTACTTAGGCATCCGGGCGGTGGTGACCAAGAGCTTTGCGAGAATCCATGTGGCCAACCTGATCAACGCCGGTATCCTGCCTCTGACATTCAAAAACGAGGAGGACTATGCGCTGTTCGACCAGGGCGGGAAGCTCACCATCAGCGGGATCCTCACAGGCATGAATTCCGGCACCGTGACCATGACGGACGAAAAAGGCCACAGCGCCGAGCTGAACTGCGTTCTGACAGAGCGGCAGAAAGCCATCCTCCTTGCCGGTGGATTGCTTGCCTATACCAAGGAGGGGGGAAAATAATATGAATTCCATTGAAAAAGCCTTAAATGAGTTACAAAACGCGGTAAAGGAGGAACTGGGGGTCCAGGGCCAGATCCTCTCCGCCGTGGATGCTTTCCGGATGCTTCTCAAGGAGCAGCTGGAGCGGGTGGAGCGAATGCGCTCGGAGAAGGTGGACTTCACCCAAAAAGAGGTGGTGACCATCGGCCTCATCGACGGCGACGGCATCGGCCCTATCATTATGAAAGCGGCCCAGAGCGTTCTGGAAAAGCTGCTGGAAGCGGACATTGCCTCCGGAAAGGTGATACTGAAGAAGATTGAGGGACTGACCATCGAAAACCGGCTGGCCCTGGGGAAGAGTGTGCCGGATGATGTTTTGGCCGCGATCAAATCCTGCGATGTGCTGCTGAAAGGCCCCACCACTACCCCCATGGGCGGTAAGATGGAAAGCGCCAATGTGACGCTGCGCCGGGAGCTGGACCTGTACGCCAATACCCGTCCCGTGACCATTCCCGAGGAGGGCATCGACTGGATGTTCTTCCGGGAGAATACCGAGGGCGAGTATGTGCTGGGCAGCCGAGGGGTGGAGCTTCCCGGCATGGCGGTGGACTTTAAGGTCACCACCGACGCGGGCACCCGCCGGATTGCCCGGGCCGCCTTTGACTATGCCCGGCAGAACGGAAAAACCCGGGTGTCCATCGTCACCAAGGCCAATATCATGAAGAAGACCGACGGCAAATTCACCGCCATTGCCCATGAGGTTGCGGCGGATTACCCGGAGATCACCGTGGACGACTGGTACATCGACATCATGACTGCCAACCTGGTGAACAAGGCCATTCGCAATCAGTTCCAGGTGGTGCTGCTGCCCAACCTCTATGGTGATATCATCACCGACGAGGCGGCTCAGATCCAGGGCGGCGTTGGCACTGCGGGCAGCGCCAACATCGGAGATAAATTTGCCATGTTCGAGGCAATCCACGGCTCCGCCCCCCGGCTTCTGGAGCTGGGACTGGGGGACTATGCCAATCCCCAGAGCATCCTGAAGGCGGAGGCCATGCTTCTGCGCCACATCTGCCGCCCCCAGGCTGCCGAAAAGCTGGAAAAGGCCCTGGAAGGCTGCTCCGTCACCGTCACCGGCGACCAAACCGGCGCCACCTGTAAAGATTATACGGAAGCGCTGATGAAGCTGCTGTAATCTCCCTCCCCCGGCAAAGAAATGCCGGGGGAGCTGCTTTTTGAAAAAAATTCCATTTGGGTCTTTACATTTTCAAGGATATCATGTATATTGATGGCGAACAGAGTAGGGAGCCCTGCGTGAAGTGCTGCCAGAATGGGGAGTTGTGTGGCAGACGAAGGATATTTGCTTATCCGCGATAGGATTTCCGCACCCGCTGCGCCATATAAGGAGTTCCCTCCTTTATGTAGCAACGATACTCGGTTGGGCGAACGGAGGATGGCTTTGAGGCTGCCCCTTTCCCCACGGGTCAAGTGAATACAGCTTCTCCCCAGGGGTGCTATGCCCACTGGGGGATTTTTTGTTCCATGACCCATCGGGGCAGATGATCTACCCTTTTCCGAACGCTCCTACATCAAAAGGAGGAATTTTTATGTCCACAAGAGAGAAATCAACCACCCTGTACCCCCATCCGTTCTCGAAAAGCTATTGGCGGGACGCCGCTTCTGAGCTGAAGGATACCAGAATGCTGGTGATCGCGGCTCTGTTGACGGCACTCCGCATTGCGCTGAAGCCCCTGGCCATTCCTCTTGGGCCCCAGCTGAGCATCCAGACCGCTATGCTGGCCACTGCCCTGGGCGCCATGGTCTATGGCCCTGTGGTGGCCATCCCTGCGGCCATTATCTCCGACACCGTCGGCTTCCTGATCTATCCCACAGGCGATTATTTCTTTCCCTTTGTTCTGACGGAAATTGCCAGCACCATGATTTATGCCCTCTGCCTGTATCGGGCAAAGGCCACTCCCACCCGGGTGATGCTCAGCCGGTTCTTCATCTGCTTCCTGGTGAACGTGGTGCTCCAGCAGCTGGTTTTTGCCTGGTGGTATGTTTACATCGGCAACCCCGACAAGGCGAAGGACCAGATTCTGGGAATGATGACCATTGCCCGGATATTCAAGAATCTGTGCATGTTCCCCGTTGAGTCCGTGGTGCTGACCCTGTTCCTGCGGTTTGTTATGCCCATCACCCGGCGGGCAAGGCTGACCTATTCCTCTGACGAAGAGATGAAGTTCTCCACCAAGCAGATCATCACCCTGGTGGTGCTCTTCGTGATCGGTGTGACCAGCGCTGTGGGATATATGTACTATCGCTACAATACCACCTCCCGCTCTGCCGACTACTCCAAAGAGGAGCGTGTCAGTGCCAACCACGCCATGACGGAAGTGGTTCTGGAAAACACGACCCAGTGGGATGAAGAGCAGGTGATCTGCATCGTGGACAGCGCATACCGTGGACTGTTTGCGGCGGAAACGGATTACAAGGTTTCTGTCTATGTGCTGGATGAGGAGGCTTTCGCGGCAGGCCAGGCGGACAACGAGAAATACTCCCTGGATACCCTGTGGGCCTATTCCAAGAGCGGCCCCAGCAAGGATAAGTATCAGTCCCTTGTCAAGGTTGCCAGTGCCGAGATTGTCAAGAATGAAAAAACAGGCGAAATCGTGTCCTGCGAAGTGAAATAAAGATAGAAAGAATCCCTGCCCATCGGTATAAAACCCGACGGGCAGGGTACTTTTTCGTCAGTCGCATCAGCTTGATCATCGAAATCATTCTGCTGACAAAAAAGAAGTAACCGCCCGAGCTTCCAACTTAGCGGTTACTTCTTGTAAGTAAACAGGGGGAGCGAACCGTCTACCGGCAACGCCCTTTCCTATGTTCATGATAGCAGAAATGGTGAAAATGTCGAGCGCTCACAGCGGGGCCTGTTTGATCCTGGCGTAGCGCCGGGGGTACTGCTTCGGCGTGGGGGCGATTTTTCTAAGAAGAATCAGACTGTGGCAGGTATCCCCCATGGGGAATTGCCGTATCTGCTCCAATTTCAGCCCCAGCTTTTTTATGGCGCTGCCGCATTCGTTCAGCTCTTCCTCCGCCGCCGCCCCTTTCATGGCGATGACCATGCCGCCCACCTTCACATAGGGAGCGGTGAGCTCCAAAAGAATGTTCAGCCGTGCAACCGCCCGACTGGTGGCGAAATCGTAGCTTTCCCGCCGTTGGGCCACCGCTTCTTCTGCCCGGGCGGTGACGCACTCCGCCAGGATGCCCAGGGTGGGGAGAATTTCCTCCAGCCAGTGTACCCGCTTGCCCAGACTGTCCAGCAGGGTGATTTCCGCCGTGGGGCAGCCAATGGCCAGGGGTACTCCTGGAAAACCGGCGCCGCAGCCCACATCAATGAGCTTTTTTCCATCCAGCTCCGCTGCGGTGAGGACGGTAAGGCTGTCCAGCAGATGAAGTCTGGCCACCTGGGCGGCCTCGGTGATGGCGGTGAGGTTCATCACCTCGTTCTGCTTCACCACCGCCCGGCCGAAATCGCACAGGGTTCCAATCTGCTGCTCACTGAGGCGCAGGCCCAGCTCCGGCAGGCCGTCCCGCAGGGTTTGTTCCATCCTGTCCATATCAGTATCCTCTGGCGTTGACAATGCCGGAAAGATCCACCTGGGTCTCGTCGTAGGGATCGAACCGGCTCTCCTCCACGGCGATGGCGGGGAGCACCACCTCTTGAATGTGCCAGTTCACCAGCAGGTCGCACACCTGACCATAGGAGGCGGTACCGGCGCTTTCGCCGCTGGCCTTCAGGTAGGCGTCGTTCACGGTGTCCGCCACATTGGTGGCCAGGGCATTTCTCCGGCTGCGGAAGAACTGGTCGTAGTCCTCCATATCCCGGCGGAGGTAGTCGTTCACGTTTCCGGCGATTCGGTTGGCCTCGGAGGCGGCCTCCATCACCAGCTTGGGGTCGATGGAGGTGGACTGCCCCACACTGTAAAGGGCGTTGTAGCAGAAGCGGTAGGCCATGAAATAGGCGGAATACTGATATTGCCGGTTATTATTAAAGGAGCAGGCCAGAAAAGCGGCGAAATTGGCATCCCGCTCTGAGGCGATGCACATCCGGTGGGCCATTTCGTGACACATGGTAAAGGGCAGCGCTGAGGCGGGGATCTGGGGATTGACGGCGGCCTCGCCGGTGAGGGGGAAGGTAAAGCCGGTGATGCCCATGGAGCTGTACAGATCCGCCCAGCCCAGCTTTTTCACCGGCAGGGTTGACCCGGCAAACACCGGGAAGAACCGCTGATAGGTCAGGTATTCAAAGCCCTTCCCCGCCCGGGCGGCCAGGGTGTCGAAATCCTCGAAGGAAAGACGGCCGTAGGAGTCCCGGTTCATCTGGGTGGCCAGGGCGTTGGCTTGGTTCTGGTAGTATTCGGTAGCCTCCACGATTTCGTCCAGGGTACAGCCGGAAACATCCATACGCATGTCGTCAGCCAGGTCACCGGCATAGTAATTCATGCCATAGACAAAGGTATGGAGCATAAACACAAAGCTAATTACGGCCAGCACCCAGCCAAACCAATGGAGCACATTCCCCTTGGTGATGATCACCACCACCAGCCAGGCAATGAGCACCACCGCCAGCGCTACGGCTAAAAACTGCCACAGCAGAAAATCCACCTGGCTGCTCCAGGTGGCCAGGGTGGCCTCCAGGGTGCGGATGACATAGGGATAAACCATATCGATCAGGGCGGAAAACTGCTCTCCGTAGAGGGAGAGCACATAGGTGATACCGGCGAAAATGACGGCAACCAGATACCCGCGTAAATTCTTCAAGGGGAATCCTCCTCTTTATATAGGATGGTCTGGGATGAAGCCCCAGGGATGGACGAATCAGCAGTTTTACCCGCATGATATAGTATATCACATTTCTTGAGGATTGTCTGCAATTATTTTTTTAAATTTCCATTGCGGTTTTGCCTCAGGGGAGGGAAACGGTTATTTTCCTTGCTTTTTTTGGGATAGTATGCTAGAATGATGCAATGAAATCTATGCCAAAAAAGAGGGAGGAATGGGCGTGAAGCGTTTTTGCGGGGCCTTTCTGGCTGTTGCGCTGGTGTTTTCGGCGTTTTTGGCGCTCCACGCATCGGCGGAAAGCGCGGCCTCCAAAATCGACATGTACTGCACCGTTAATACCGACGGCGACTGCCTGGTGAGCATGACCGTGAATCTGCGTCTGGAAGCATCGGACAATGGGCTCACCTTTCCCCTGCCCTACAGCGCCAGCGACATCACCATGAACGGCAGCTCCGTGGCTTCCTCCCGGGTGGGGGAAAAGACCCTGGTGGACATCGGACGGGTGACCGGCGGGCTCACCGGCGAATTCCCGGTGCGCTTCGACTTTATTCTTCCCAAGGCCGTGGCTGTCACCGGCGACCGGCAGCTGCAGCTCACCCTGCCCATGCTCTGCGGGTTTGACTACCCGGTGGAGAGCCTGAGCTTTATCATCACCATGCCGGACACGGTGAAAACCAAGCCCCAGTTCACCAGCACCTATCAGCAGAACGGCTTCGAGTCCAATTTGGAGCTGGCCATCAACGGCAATATGATCACCGGCACCAGCGTCAGCATCCTCAATGACCATGAGTCCGTGACCATGACCATGCAGGTGTCCAAGGATATGTTCCCCTCGGTGAGCACCTATCAGCGCACCGGAAATCCGGAGATCGTGCCCATGGCGGTGCTGGCCGGTGTGGCTATGGTTTATTGGCTGATCTTCCTGCGGACCCTGCCGCCCCACCGGCAGCGGAGCACCGTCCCGCCGGAGGGCATCTCCGCCGGAGAGCTGGGCTGCCGGGTCACCATGACCGGGGGCGATTTGAGCATGATGGTGCTGTCCTGGGCGCAGATGGGATACCTTGTGATCCAGTCCCAGGGGGGGCGTGTGTTGCTCCACAAGCAGATGGATATGGGCAATGAGCGCAGCCTGTTTGAGGTGCGGGTGTTCCAGACCCTGTTCAATAACCGGCGGATGGTGGATTGCCGCAGCTCGGGCTACGCCAAGCTCTGCGCCAAAACCGCCGCCATGGTTCCCGGGGAAAAGACCATGTGCCGGTCCCGCCCCGGCAGCCGAAAGATATTCCGGCTTCTGCTCTGCGGCAGCCAGGTGTTCTGCGGCGTGTGCGTGGCCATGAATATGACCTCCATTGCGGTGCTGCAAATTCTGTTCTCTGTGATTTTTGGCCTGCTCAGTGCGATCTCTGCCTGGGAAATTCACGAATTTGCCCTGCACATCCTTTCCAGAGACCGGACGAGAGCCTGGACGGCCCTGCTGGTCTGCCTGTTCTGGGTGCTTCTGGGCCTGGTTGCCGGTCAGGTGTGGGTGCCCCTGGTGTCCGTGCTGGCGCAGCTGCTTCTGGGCTTCTTTGCCGCCTACGGAGGCATTCGTACCGAGCTGAACCGCAGCGAGGCGGGAGAGATCCTGGCATTCCGCCGCTACCTGAAAGGGATCCCCCGTCCGGAAGCGGCCAGACTGATCAAAAGCGACCCGGAGTATTTCTTCCGCATGGCGCCCTATGCCATCGCCCTGGGGGTGGGCAAGCCCTTTGCCGCCGCCTTTGGCCGGAGGAAGCTGGAGCCCTGCCCCTATCTGCTTACCAAGGCCCAGGGCGGCCGCACCGCCGATGAATGGATGCGGCTGATGCTGCAAACCGTGGCGCAGATGGACGACCGCTACCGCCGGGGCCAGCTGGAACGATGGATGGCCATTCGGTTCCGATAAGAATGCCCCCAATTCGTTCGTAAGTTCATAAGACAATAGAAAGGCGTGACCGCGAAGGCCACGCCTTTTCCAATTATATGCTTATCCAAAATGGAATGGAATAATGACATCCAGCAAAAACGCGAGAATGACTCCGAAAACGCCCATCAGCACGGAACCTTTCAGTGTGTCCCGTTTCAAGACCATGAATCCAATCATGAAGACGACCAATTCCAGAAGAGAACGTGCTTCTAAATACCACCGTCCATAAACAAAGGTCATGTTGAACAGTACGGCCAGAATCAATACGGATAGCAAAAAACCAAGCCTGCTTCTTCCTTTCGCGTACCAGCAGACAAAAGCCAGGAGGGGAGAAACAGCCGTGAAGCAAAACCAGATTATCGCATAGCTTTTTGGGAAGAAACCCACGATGCAGTAGGAATACAAGTAGTAGCTTGCAACCATTCCGGCAAAGAATACAAAAACATTGCCCCCTGCTCTCAGGGAAGAATTGCTGTAAACGCTGATGCACAGCGCGATCAACACCCAGAAGGCAAAGCGCCCCAGGAAATTCCGAATGTCCAGACAGGCAAACAGCGCAGGCAGACTGTTGACCGAGGTGGTGTCCAGAAGCTTTGAAAGCAGACCCAGAGCGATTCCAAGGCACAGAACTGCAAGAGTATGCCCCACTTCTCGATGCAAAGAAATCGGCTTCTCCGGGCTTCTGATCTGATTCAAGAAACGGTTCATGCGCTACCTCATTTGCGGTCGAAAAGGCGGGGACTGCTCCCCGCCTTTCACAATTTAACTTTCCTTAGAAGATGGGAACGACAGCGCCCTTGTAGGTATTGTTGATGAAGTCCTTGACCTCGCTGCTCAGCAGAGCTTTCTTCAGAGCCTCGGTCTTGGCGGTCTTCTCGTTGCCTTCCTTCACCACCAGGATGTTGGCATAGGTCTGGGCCGCGAGGGAGGAGGCATCTTCCACGGCGATGGCGTCGGTACCGGCGTTCAGGCCAGCCAGCAGAGCATAGTTGCCGTTGAGGACCATCAGAGCCACGGAGTCCTTAACACCGGCAATCTGAGCGGCTTCCATTTCCACGATCTCCACATCCACGGTCTTCTCGGTGATGTCCAGAACGGTGGCCTGGACACCCACGCCCTCAGCCAGCTTGATGATGCCCTGGGCTTCCAGCAGCAGCAGAGCACGGGCACGGTTGGAGCCGTCGTTGGGAATGGCGATCTTGTCGCCGTCAACCAGGTCTGCGACGGCGTTCTTGGTGCCGGCGTACAGGCCGAAGGGCTCGTAGTGAATCTGGGCAACGCTTACCAGGTGGGTCTTGTTCTCGGCGTTGAAGGTGTCAAGATAGGGCTGATGCTGGAAGTAGTTGGCATCCATTTCCCCGTCTTCCACCACGGTGTTGGGAACCACATAGTCGGGATACTCGGTGATCTTCAGGGTCCAGCCGTCCTTGGCAAGAACGTCGGCGGCGACTTTCAGGATCTCCGCGTGGGGGATGGGAGAAGCGGCCACGGTGATGACCTTGTCTTCCTTCTTGGCACAGGCGCCCAGGCTCAGGATCAGAGCCAGGCAAAGAACGATTGCAAATACTTTTTTCATAGTTGACACTCCTTTATTTTAGATGCTTTTCGCATCACGAATAACAAATTAACTCCGGTTTCTCAGCCGCTTGTCACACTTGATTCCCAGCCAGGTGCCGAAGGTCTGGAAAACCTGCACCAGCACGATCAATCCGATCACTGCGGCCCACATCACTAGGAATTTGAAATTGTAGTAGCCATAGTTGATGGCGATCTTGCCCAGGCCGCCGCCGCCGATGATACCGGCCATGGCCCCGTAGCCCAGGATGGTGCCAACGCTGATGGTGCAGCCGGAAATCAGGCTGGGCAGGGCCTCCGGCAGCATGACCTTGACGGCGATCTGCCAGGCGGAGGCACCCATGGACTGTGCCGCCTCAATGACCCCATGGTTCACTTCCCGCAGGGAGGATTCCACCATTCTGGCAACCATGGGGAAAGCCGCGATCACCATGGGAGGAATCGTAGCTATGGTGCCCACCTTAGTGCCCACGATCAGCTTGGAAAGGGGCAGGCAAATGATCATCAAAATCAGGAAAGGAACGCTTCGCAGCAGGTTGATGACCACATTCAGCACCGCCATGATGGGCTTTGGCAGCGGCTTGATGCCCTCTTTTTCACCGGTGACCAGCAGCACACCCAGGGGCAGGCCGATGGCATAGGCGAAAACCACCTCCAGCACCAGGGAATACAGGGTTTCCCAGGTGGCGAAGCCGAATTCACTGAGGATGATCTGCACCTGCTGGGCTACCTTTGCAGGATCGGAAAATAAATCAAACATTACTGAATCACCTCCGCTGTCACGCCCTCATGGCCGTTGAGATAGTCCAGCACGGCCCTGCGTTTTTCCGCTTCTTCCGGCAGGCTCACCAGCATGGCGCCGAAAGCCTTGCCGTCCACATTCCGGGTACCGGCACCCAGGATGCTGAGCTTGATGCCCAAATCCACCGCCACCGAGGCAATGATGGGCTCCTCGGACATGTTTCCGTTGAAAGCGATTCGTGCCACCGGCCCGTCCCAGGTGGACAGAGGCAGCGCCACGTCCGGCGTCACCAGCCGCCGCCCGGCAGCGGACTGGGGATTGGAGAACACCTTTTCCACCTCGCCGATTTCCGCCACCACACCGGAATCCAGAATGGCTACCCGGTTGCAGATCTGCTCAATGACGGACATCTGGTGGGTGATGATGATGACGGTGATATTCCGTTCCCGGCTGATGGATTGGAGCAGCTTTAAAATGGAGTTTGTGGTCTGGGGGTCCAGGGCGGAGGTGGCCTCGTCGCACAGCAGCACCTCCGGATTGGAGGCCAGGGCCCGGGCAATGGCGACGCGCTGCTTCTGGCCGCCGGAAAGCTGCACCGGGTAGCTGTTCGCCTTGTCCGGCAGCCCAACGGTTTCCAGCAGCTCCATGGCTCTTTTTTTCGCTTCACTCCGGCTGACGCCCTCTAATTCCAGGGGGAAGCAGATGTTATCCAGGGAGGTCCGCTGATCCAAAAGGTTAAAGCTCTGGAAGATCATGGAAATCTTCCGCCGCATCATGCGAAGCTCCTTGGTTTTCATGGTCATCAGATCCTTGCCGTGGAAAAGCACCTGGCCCTCGTCCGGCCGCTCCAACAGATTGATGCAGCGCACCAGGGTGCTTTTTCCCGCGCCGGACAAACCGATGATGCCGAAAATCTCTCCGGGCTGCACCGCCACGGACACATGTTGCAGCGCAGCCACCTGATCCTCGCCGGAGCCAAAGGTCTTTGACAGATTCCGCAGTTCCACAATGGGTTCCAAATTCATTCCTCCTATTTCTCTGTAAAAAGAAAACCGTCCTCATGCGTGAACGCACAAGGACGGAAAGAAAATCCGTGTTACCACCTTGTTTTACAGCCCCCTCACGGAAAGCTGCCTCAGGGAGTACCAGCATACTCCTGCGCGATAACGGGCGCACCCGTCATGAGCTAACTCTCACCCATGCGGCTCCGGGGCCATGTTCAGCGCGTCTATCCGTACCCCTTTCCACCAACCGGGGCTCTCTGAACGGCATCAGCGGGCTTACTCTTCCCTTCATTGCCTTGTCAAAAAGATTAAAAACATACTAACGCACTTCCGTTCGTTTGTCAAGAGCTTTTTTAGAAAAATATGCTTGCCGAATTTCCCTCAGCCAATCTGCACATCCCATTATCTCAGCGAAAAGCCCTCTTCATCCAGCTCCAGGGTGCTGCCGTAATAGGAGCCCATGATCTCCATCAGGCTGATGGTATCCGCCACGGAGGCGGTTTCATAGCAGCTGTGCATGGCCAGCTGGGGAAGGCCGATGTCCGCCGTGGGCACGGACACATGGGCGATGGACACACAGCCCAGGGTGCTGCCGCCGGGGATGTCCGGCCGGTTGTAGTAGGTCTGCACCTTGGCCCCTGCCTTCTGGCAGACCTTGCGGAACAGGGCGGCGCAGAGGCCGTCGGTGCAGTAGCGCTGGTTGGAATTGAATTTCAGCACCACACCCTCCCCCATCACCGGGGCGTTTGCCGAATCGGCCAGCTCCGGATGGTTGGGATGGATGGCGTGGGCATTGTCTGCGGAAATCAGGAAGGACTGGCTCAGAAGCCGGCGGATATCCAAATTCAGTCCCTGAGCAATGCGAACCAGGGTGTCCTCCATCACGGAGGAATCCGCGCCGTTTTGGGTGCGGGAGCCGATCTCCTCGCTGTTCAGGGCGCAGAACACCCCAATGTCCTGGCTTTCCGGGGCGTTCAGGAAGCCCTGGAAGCAGGCCCACACGCATTGCAGATCGTCAAGTCCCTGGGCGGAAATATATTCCTCCTCCATGCCCCACACCTTTGCCTCCTCCCGGACGTACAGGTACAGATCGTGCCCCAGAATTTTGCCGCCGGCTTCCTGCTCCAGCAGCGCATTCAGCTTGCCCTGGGCGTTTTTGCCTCCCAGCAGGGGGTTCAGATCCATCACCGGGTTCCATTTGTAGCCGTCGTTGGCCTGGCGGTTCATGTGGATGGCCACATTGGGAATGAGCATCAGATCCCGCGGGATGTCAATGAGCTTTGATTTCGCGCCCTGCTCCGTCTCCACCAGCACCCGCCCGGCAATGGACAGGGGCCGATCCAGCCAGGGAGCCATCAAGGCTCCGCCATAGCGCTCCACGGAAAGACCGGTGTAGGCGCCCACCCTTTCCCCATTCTCTTTCAGCTTAAAGCTGGGGCGGTCGGTGTGGGCGGCGGAGATCAAAAAGCCTTTGGGGGAGCTTGCTGGGATCCGGAAGGCGATCACCGTAGCACCGCCCCGGCAGACGTAGTATTTTCCTCCGGGAGCCAGGCTCCATGCTGCGGCTTCCTCCAGCTGGCTGTAGCCCTGCTCCTTTAAAATTTCCACCAGGTTCGCCTGGGCGTGATAGGCGCTGTGGGAGTGGTTGAGATATTCACAGAACCCTTGAATTCGATTGTCCATATTGCAGCCTCTTTCTGAATGATGATTATCCTGATTGTACACCATGGAGCCGGCTTCGTCAACCGCAGCGGCGGCGTTCGACAGGACTCGACAGAAAGAAATGCCATTCGACAAAATGATAAATAAAATGTCGAAAAAATCGTTAAAATAAGATTTTTTCGACATTTTTGACGAACGATTGTTATGGAAATTCCTTGCAAAACAAAACAAGCTGTGCTAAATTATATTTGTCGCACACGGCTGGTCGCAGCCGTACCGGATGGGGAGAAATTCTAGTTGACAGGAGAGGAATGTATGGAACACGCAACGACCGTACTGATTGCGGACAGTGCTGAGGATTTCTGCAA
>JAXECZ010000004.1:0-6997 GCA_034104845.1 Faecousia sp.
GGACAAAAGCTACCGCATCTACAATGCCCGCCACAACCTTTCCATGCTCATTGAGGATGTGATGTACAATCTGAACAAGCAGATCGCCATCGTCCTGCGGGGGCAGATGGAGGAAGCCCAGGCCGAAAAAAAGGCCCAGGAAATCTCTCTGGAATTCTTTCGGGCCATCCCCGGTGTCCGGGCCATCTGCCAGACGGATGTGGAAGCCTTTTTTGACGGCGACCCCGCCGCTTACAGCACCGACGAAATCATCTTCTGCTACCCAGGGCTGTTTGCCGTCACCGTCTACCGGCTGGCCCATGTGCTCTATACCCTGGGGGTGCCCATGCTGCCCCGGATCATGACGGAGCACGCCCACAGCATCACCGGCATCGACATCAACCCCGGCGCCGCCATCGGCAAGTACTTTTTCATTGACCACGGCACCGGCATCGTGGTGGGCGAAACCACAGTGATCGGTGACCATGTTAAAATCTACCAGAGTGTGACCCTGGGCGCCCTCACCACCCGTGGCGGCCAGAGTCTTCGGGGAAAGAAGCGCCACCCCACCATTGAGGACAATGTGACCATTTACGCCGGTGCCTCCATCCTGGGGGGCGAAACCGTCATCGGCAAGGACAGCGTCATCGGCTCCAACGTGTTCATCACCCATTCCATCCCCGCCAGCACCACCGTCAGCGTCAAGAGCCAGGAGCTGCAATTCAAAGCCCGCAAAACCGAGCCCTTCTGGGAAAACCAGCAATGCGAATGATTTTCCCAGATTGCTCCGGCACAAGGCAGCGTCACAGCAAATTCCAATTCGTCTTTCTTTTTGATACGCACACTCCCACAAATCCATCGCCGCAGCGTTACACTGCGGCGATTTTGTATTGTTGCATAGTTATAAAGCAGCAGGCTCCAGCTGGCTTTGGAACAGCTCCTGCAGGTGCACCGCATCCATGGGGCGGGCATAATAGTAGCCCTGGAAATAGTCCACCCCCAGGCTGATGAGGTAGTCCGACTGCTCCTTGGTCTCCACGCCCTCCACCAGCACCTTTTTGTTCAGCCGCTTCATCATGGAAACGGTGTTCTCCATGACGATCCGGGCGGCTTCCGAGGTGCACACATGATCCACCAGGGATTTGTCCAGCTTTACCACATCCAGGGGCATGCTGCACAGCCGGTTCAGGTTGGAGTAGCCGGTGCCGTAGTCGTCCAGCATAATGGTGACCCCCGCCCGGGACAGCTCAGTCAGATTGGCCAGCACGCTGTCGGGCATACTGGTAAAGGCCGTTTCCGTGATTTCCGCACTGATCATTCCCGGCTCCACCTGGTAGCTGTGGATAATATCCAGCATCCGGCTGGAAAGATTCTCCTGGGCACAGTCCACCGCGGAGAGGTTGATATTCATCCAGTGCAGCCCCAGCTTCTCCAATTCGGCGGTGCGGAGGAAGCGGCACACCGTTTCCACGGCGAACCGGGTCAGCTTCAAAATGGCGCCGTTTTCCTCGGCGATCCGGATGAACTCCGCCGGGCTGACGCTGCCGGTTTTTTCCGTGTACATCCGCATCAATGCCTCCGCGCTGCAAAAACGCTTGGCCCGGATGTCGTAGATGGGCTGATAGACCATGCTCAGGCTGTTGTCCTTCACGGCGCTGCGAACCTTCTCCTCAATGAGCTTTCTGCGCCGCAGGTTCTGCACATCCACGCTGCTGAGCCGGAAAGCATCCTGCCCGCTGGCCATGGGAAGCCGGGCAGCCATGTCGAAAAGCTCCAGCAGGGTTCCGAAGCTCTCCGCCTCCTTCGGGCAGCTAATCACGCCCATCTTCATCTGCACCCGCACCCCGATCCGACGGTGGCGCAGGTGGGTCATCAGGGCATCCCTGTCCAGATCCTGCAGCAGATTCGTCCAGCTTTGGCCGCTCTGCTGATTATCCGGCAGGAAGCAGAACAGGTCGCTGTCCAGCCGGGCAAACACCACCCCAGGATGCTGCTTGAGAAAGCTCTCCAGCACACCGATGCGGGATTCCAGCCGGGTATAGCCATACACCTTTTCCAGCTCATGATAGTTATCCACCATCAAAAAGCCCACCTGGAAGCTGCGGTAATGGTCGAACATGGGGGCAAGAAGATTGGAAAAGCCCTGCTTGTTCAGCATTCCGCTGCGTCCGTCCAGGATCAGCTCCGGATTCTGCACCGTCAGCTGGAACATCATCACGCAGAGGGCGGAGGCAAAATTCTCCACCAACAGCCAGGGGCAAACCAGCTGCAGCAGCACCGCCGCCAGGGAAATGGTCAAAAAGATCGCGACGCTGTTCCGCTCCCCCGGGGCTATGACCCGCCAGGAACGCACCAGATGAACCAGGATCCCCAGATAATCAAAGCCGGTGACGAGATACAGCAGCCAGATCATACTGCCCCGATGATAAGCGCCCCCATCATCCAGCCAGAACAAGGAGTCGGAATACCAGCTGGTGACAATCAGCAGCATACTGAAAGCCGCCGGAACCATCCAGGGAACCAGCCGCTTCCAGTCCGACAGGCTGTGATCCGTCAGGGAATGGACATACAGCAGCAGCGACGGAAGCAGCAGTCCATGGGCCACAAAGTAGGCGCAGTTGCTGATTTGCAGCACCCACACCGGCACGTGTCCCGGCAGCACATTGTTGCACAGGCTTGCCACTGTGGAAACCAGCGACATCCAGGACATAGCCAGGAAGATACAGTACTTCTTGAACGGCGCCTTGAACTTCACATAATACAGCCCGATCAGCACAATGAGAATACACAGGGCACACACATTAAACCAGATATTCGGCTGCATGGCATCACCTCTGCTTGGCGTTGGCCGTCTCCGCCAGACCCAGATTGGCAATGGTGCCTGCAAACGCCGCCGGATGGGTGACATCCCCCTCCGTCACCACACCTTTACAGGACAGATTCACATATTCGCCGTCCCGGTTTCGGGCCCGGTAGGTGATGTCGTGGAAATGCTTTTTTCCGGTGAGCACCGCATCCAGATCCTTGGCATAAGCGGCCCGGTCGTCGGGGTGGATGAACCCCATCCAAATGTTTCCGGCATCGAACATATACTCCCCCGGCAGGCCGAAATACTCCACCGCCGTCCGGGACCAGCGGGATACATTGTTTTCCAGATTGCACATATAGATATATGTGGTGTCCGAGGTAGCGGAAAAGGCGGCAAAGATGGGATTATTCAGGAACGCAATATCCAGTGCTGTTTCCGGGATCTGAGAATCGGTAGGCTCTCTTCTTCCGTCACCGCTGAGCACCAGACAGTTTTTCCCGGAGCGCTTGCCGCGAAGCAGATTGCTGTCGGCAATGCGAACCAAATCGTCGAAGCTTTCCGCCTCCAGGCAGTCCGCCAGGCCAAAGGTCATGGTCGCACTTACCGAGGCGCCGTTGGCCTCCACCGAGGTGGCTGCCAGCTTTCTGCGGATGCGCTCCACCGTGGCCTGGGCGGCCTCCAGATCGCAGCGCAGCACCATTAAAAATTCCTCGCCGCCCCAGCGGCAGACCGCATCCTCCCGGCGGGTACCGGTGAGCAGCGTCCGGCCCACCTTGGACAGCACCGCGTCGCCCACGCTGTGACCATAGGCATCGTTGATCCGCTTAAAATCGTCGATGTCGCACATCACCACGCAGTATTGGGTGCCGTGGAGCTTTTCCACCTCTTTGGCGAAGCCGTAACGGTTGCGAAGACCAGTGAGCGCATCGTTTTCCGCATGAAAGGACAGAGACTGCTGGGTGATCAGAGTTTCCGTCATAAATTCCGAGGTATACACGCACAGCAGCAGGGCGCACAGCAGCACATTCACATGGAAAAACTGCTGGGTCAGTCCGGCGTCCTGAAACGGATCAAGGGGTTGGGCACTGAGGGTAATCAGCATCAAAAGCACGGACAGAACGGAAAGCACCACGGAAACCGGCAGGGCATGTCTTTTTTGGATATCCCGGGTGGAGAGGAAAAAGGTCACGGGAATGATGATAAAAGGGTACAGGAAAAAGGCCGTTTCCTGGCCCAAAAACACATTGTAGACGCAGGCGTGAAGCACCACATCCAGATACAGCGCCAGCAGCATCCCCTCATTCACCGGCCGGCGGGTGAAGAGCCAGACCCAAAGGCAATACAGCCCAATGCTCAAACCGTTGAGCGCCGCGAAGCCAAGCCGCCCGGCCATGGTAAAAATCACCGCAAGCACGGCATGAATGAATATGCTTCCGCTCACCACCAGCATATACCGGGTGGTGTATCTTCGGTTCTGCTCCCACATTTTTTCCAAACGCTGCATGGCTTTCATTCCGTCATCTCCCAAGGCTCCGCGATTTTTGATTTCTAGCAAAATTATACAGCAGTTTCTTCCAATACGCAAGGGAAATCGTGGGACATCACAAAAAATCTCTCCCCAAAGCAAGGGGAGAGATTGGCTTCACCGGGAGGGTTCACTGCATTTTTTCCAGCTTTTCCAGCACCTGCTGAAAATACGCCGGCAGAGGGGCAAAAACCATGACCGGGCGGCCGTCCCGAGGGTGGCGGAAGCAGAGAGCCCCGGCATGGAGGCACTGGCTGTCCTGCCCCAGCTCCGGCTTTTTATGACCATAGACCGTATCCCCCAGAATGGGATGCCCAATGTAGGCCATATGTACCCGGATCTGATGGGTTCGGCCGGTTTCCAGGCGGCAGCGGATGTGGGTATAGCCCCGGTAGCGCTTCACCACCTCCCAATGGGTGACGGCGGGCTTGGAATTGCGCTCCGTGACGCACATCCTCTTCCGGTCCGTGGGGTGCCGCCCGATGGGGGCATCCACGGTGCCCCGATCCTCCTTTAGATTTCCGCAGACAATGGCCTCGTAGGTCCGGGCCATGGTGTGATCCTTCAGCTGGGAGGCCAGCACCGCATGGGCCAGATCATTTTTCGCCACCGCCAGCAATCCGGAGGTATCCTTGTCGATGCGGTGGACGATTCCCGGCCGCAGCTCCCCATTGATGCCGGAGAGGGAATCCCCCATGGCATAGAGCAGGCCGTTGACCAGGGTGTCATCCGGATGCCCCGCCGCCGGGTGCACCACCAGCCCCTTGGGCTTGTTGATCACCACCACATCCGCATCCTCATATACAATGTCCAGTGGAATTTCCCTGGGGGCAACGTCCACCGCCTTGGGCTCCGGAATGGTGACCTCCACCAGGTCCCCCACATTCAGCCGGTCATTTTTCTTTCCCGGCCTTCCCTTCAAAAGGACACAGCCCTCCTCCATCAGCTTCTGGACGGCACTGCGGCTGAGCCCCAGCTCGCTCCGGGCCAAAAAGGCGTCCAGCCGTTCCCCGGCCAAATCCGCAATCAGCCTCATTTTTTCCCGTCCTTCCAGATTGCCTTGTTGAAAAAGGCCAGCCGAACCATCAAAAGAATGCAGCCGCAGCTGATGAAGCAGTCCGCCAGATTGAACACCGGAAACTCCATAAACTCCGTTTCCAGCATATCCACCACATAGCCCAGCCGAACCCGGTCGATCATGTTTCCCAGACCGCCGCCGTAGATGGCCGCCAGGCACCAGCGCTCCGTCTTGGCAAGGGGCAGGGGTTTTTTGAAATACTCATACAGCAGCGCCAGGGTAAAGGCGGCAAAAATCAGGGCAAACAGCCACTGCATCCCCTCGAAGGAGGAAAAGGCCGCCCCCTGATTCCGCACATGGGTCAGCCCCAGCACTCCGGGCACCAGGGCGGCATCCTCATAAAGCGCCAAATTCTGCACCACAAGATATTTTGTGAATTGATCCGCCGCTGCGATCAGCCCGGCGAAAAGCATATATCCAAAAAAGCCCATGATTTATGTTTCCTTTCTTTTCTGCAGGGAAGTCACCAGCAGCACCGCCCACAAAAACAGCGACAGCACCCAATAATTGCTGCAAACCATGGGCGCGGAGCCGATTACCAGCAGCACATGGAGGAAGCTGCCCAGCCCGGGACTGCCCAGGGCTGCCAGGAAATTGGCAATCAGCAGTACCAGCGTCAGCGACAGCGACAGGGCGGACAGCCGGCGAATCCGCAGAACGGTTTTCCGGTCCCCGGTGGAGCGCGCGTCATACAGCAAAATTGCCGGAGGAACAAAAAACAGAACGGAGATCACCGTAAGAAAAATGCGGACGGCGCCCTCCGGTTCCGGTATAAAACCCAACCCGGCACAGATAATATAGAAAATGCCCCAAACGGCCATCAGTGACGATTTTTTCATAGTATTTCCTTTCCTATGCCCAATCCCCGGTATTCTCAAGGCGCATTTTTCTCATTTTACTGCAAATCTGTCAGAAATGCAAGGGAAAAACGCCGCAGCCCCCATGGGAAAAGAAAAAAAGCTGGACAGTTTCGGCAATATCTGGTATAATGCAGTGTAATTCGATGAAAAGAGTGTGACCCACTATGAGATGCCCATTTTGCTCTGAGCAGGAAAGCAAAGTTGTCGATTCCCGCCACTCCGATGACGGTCTCAGCATCCGTCGGCGCAGAGAGTGCATGGGCTGCCTGCGCCGGTTCACCACCTATGAAATTGTGGAGACCCTGCCCATTATTGTGGTCAAACGCAACGGCTCCCGTCAGAGCTTTGACCGGAACAAAATTATCAACAGCATGATCCGCGCCTTTGACAAGCGGCGGGTGGATGTGAACGATTTGGAGCGCATCGCCACCGAAATCGAGCAGACCATCCAAAACAATCTGGAACGGGAAATCACCACCGAACGGCTGGGCGAAATGGTGATGGAGCGGCTCAAGCCCGTGGACGAGGTGGCTTACATCCGCTTTGCCTCCATCTACCACCGGTTTCAGGATGCCAGCAGCTTTATGCGGGAGATCAGCAAGTATCTGGAGGAAAAATGATGTTTCTGGCTTCCACCGCAGCCACTGAGGCTGCCTTCGATTTCAAATCCATCAAAGAGCTGATGGACGGGTTCGACCCTGCCGCCCTGCTGCCCGAGGTAGATACCATTGTGGGCAAGGTGCAGC
>JAXECZ010000016.1:0-5640 GCA_034104845.1 Faecousia sp.
GCAGTTCAGCATGCCGCAGTAGGCGTCGCCCCGGCCGTTGATCATGTCGCCGTCACCCTCGGCAGCGGCGATGCACATGGCAGGGCCATGGAACTTCTTCACAAGCAGGGTCTCGGGGGTCTCGGGGCCGAAGTTGCCCAAGAACACCACCAGCGCGTTGACGCCGTGGGCCTTCACATCGGCGATGGCGGCGGAGGCGTCCTTTTCGTTTTCAACAGTGATGGGGCACTCGTACAGCCCCTCACCGTAGGCGGCCACAATGTTCTTGCGGCGCTGGGTGGACAGGGCAATGGGGAAGCAGTCACGGGACACCGCAATGATGCCCAGCTTCACTTCGGGAATGTTGTTCATGATCGGTACTCTCCTTTATCAGAAAAATCGTATCTTGCGTCGGGACACGGCACGGAGGCAGCCACCCCTCCGGCGGAAATCGATCCCAAACCACTTTCTCTATTATAATACCAAAAAGGCAAAATGTCGATAGCTTTACAATTGACAATATTGCCAAATTATTTAGACAAATATGTCATCTGCCTGCCGAAAAATCAGGCAAATTTGCGGAATCCGGCAAAGGCAGAAGCAGCACGGTCGGCATTGGGAAGCCGCACGAAATTTGCTCTTGCTGGTAGATTTTTCCCATTTATTGCCCGATTCCATGGGCGGGATTTACATTTGAAAAGGGCTGTGCTATAATGCAGCGGATTTCAAAAAACGGCTTATTGCTTTCCTCCGGGGGTGTGAGAAAATGGCACAGACCAAGCGAATCACCGACATGACCCAGGGCAGCCCCCTGCGGCACATTTTTCTGTTTACCCTGCCGCTTCTCATCGGCAATCTGTTCCAGCAATTCTACAATCTGGTGGACTCCATAGTGGTGGGAAACTATGTGGGAGCAGAGGCCCTGGCGGCGGTGGGCACCTGCGGCTCCCTGGGCTTTTTGTTTTTCTCCCTGAGCTCCGGTCTGGCCGTGGGCATCGGCATTCTGGCCAGCCAGTATTTCGGTGCCCGAGACCACGCCCAGATCCGCGCCACCATCTCTAACGCTGCCTACATTTTGATCGTAGCGGGAGCTGCGGTGAGCCTGCTGGGCTATTTGGGCGCACCGATGTTCCTCAGACTTTTGCAGGTGCCGGAGGAGATCCTTCCCCTGTCGCTGACCTATCTGCGGGTGACCAGTCTGGGGGTCGTGGCCGTGGCGCTGTATAACGGCGTTGCCGCGCTGCTGCGGTCTCTGGGGGATTCCAAGTCGCCGCTGTACTTTCTGATTCTCAGCTGCGTCGTCAACATCATTCTGGATCTGGCCTTTGTGCTGTATCTCAACTGGAGTGTCTTCGGTGTGGCTCTGGCCACGGTGATCTCCCAGTTCTTCTCCTTTTTGGTGAGCACCCTTTACGCCTGGCGAAAGGTGTCCTATTTCCAGCTGACCGAAGCCGAGTGGAAGCCCAACAAGCACATCATCTGGCGCTGCATGAAGCTGGGCATTCCCATGGCCCTGCAAAGCTCCCTGATCGCCCTTTCCGTGATGGTGCTGCAGGGGGTGGTGAACACTTTCGGCCAGACGGTGATGGCCTCCTATACCGTGGTGGGCAAGATCGAGCAGCTGGTGCAGATGCCCTTTGCCTCCCTCAGCACCGCCCTCACCAGCTTTGCCGGGCAGAACAAGGGAGCGGGAGAGATCCAGCGGGTGAAGCAGGGCTATCGGGCCTCCACCCTGATCGTTCTCATCCTGAGTCTTTTGATGATCCCCTTTTTCTTCCTCCTGGGGGATTGGGCCGTGGGCTGCTTCGTCAAGGAGCCGGAGGTGATTGCCATCGGCGCCAAGGCGCTGCGGATCGACTGCTTCTTCTATTTCCCCCTGGGCATGATCTATGTGCCCAGAGGCATCCTCAACGGCTGCGGCGATTCCCGGTTCAGCCTGATGAACGGCATGGCGGAGGTGATCTGCCGGATCCTCTTCGCCAATATTCTCACCCGGCTGGCCCTCATCGGCTACTGGGGCGTGTGGCTCACCCAGGGCCTGACCTGGACAGTCACCGGCCTGGTCTGCATCCACCGCTACCGGAAGGGCCGCTGGCAGCAGCTGACCCTGGTGCAATAATTACGCCTGGCCCAGATCCTCCAGGCAGTCCAGAATTTCATCCAGCACATCCTCCAAGTCCTCATGGAGGTCCGCCCAAAGCGCATAGGCCTCGCTGGTCTGACTGCCGGGCTCCAGCGCGTCCAAAGCCTGAATGGTCTGCTCCGTTTCTCTCCGGCACTGCTTCAGCCTGCCGGCATCCATGGCGCCGATGTCGGGAACGGCATCCAGAAAGGCGGTGATCCGCTCCCACTGCTGGGGATTAAATTTGATGATCGACATGATGATTCCTCCCTTTCCCTCCTGAAAGGAGGGGATTTGTGCTGCGCCTATCTGCCTGCCATTCCAATTTCCCGCTCTGCGGCATCAAGCGGACAGGCGCATGATCTTCTCCGCTCCATCATACCAGGCCTTTCGGAAAAATGCAAAAAGAAAAAGGCCTGGGGCGGAAAAATCTATCCGCTTTGGGCAGGAGAAAACAGTTGAATTTCGGGAGGAAAGGCGCTATACTCATCCCGAAACGCAATAGAAAGGACCGTGTACCCATGATGAATATGGAATTTCAGCGGAAGCTCACCATCCCCGCTGAGTTAAAAAAAGAATATCCGGTGACTGCCCAGATGGAGGCGGCTTTTGCGGCCCGGGACCGGGAGCTGAAAGCCATTCTCTCCGGCGAAGACCAGCGGATCGCCCTGATCGCGGGCCCCTGCTCCGCCGACCGGGAGGACAGCGTTATGGATTATGTAAACCGACTTCGGGAGCTCCAGGAAAAGGTGGCGGATAAGATCTTCATCATCCCCCGGGTCTACACCAACAAGCCCCGAACCACCGGCGCAGGTTACAAGGGTATGCTCCACCAGCCCAACCCCGATGCCGCGCCGGATATGCTGAAGGGTCTGATTGCCATCCGGGAGCTCCACATGCGGGTGCTGCGGGAAACCGGCTTCACTGCGGCGGATGAAATGCTCTATCCGGAGAATTACCGGTATCTGGACGATCTGCTTGCCTATGTGGCGGTGGGAGCCCGGAGTGTGGAGAACCAGCAGCACCGGCTGACCAGCAGCGGTATCTCCGTTCCTGTGGGCATGAAGAATCCCACCGGCGGCGACATTTCCGTAATGATGAACTCCATCAACGCCGCCCAGCATGGCCACACCTTTATCTACCGGGGCTGGGAGGTCTCCACCACCGGCAATCCCTACACCCATGCCATTCTCCGGGGCTATACCAACAAGCACGGCAATTCCCGGCCCAACTACCACTACGAGGATCTGATCTTCCTCCACGAATGCTACGAAAAGAGCGGCCTGCAGCATCCCGCCGCCATCATCGATGCCAACCACGCCAACTCCGGCAAGGATCCCTTCCAGCAGGGCCGCATCATCAAGGAGGTGCTCCAGAGCCGGGCCTACAGCCGAGATGTGCATGATCTTGTAAAGGGCTTTATGGTGGAGAGCTATCTTGAGGACGGCTCCCAGAAGATCGGCTGCGGCGTCTACGGCAAATCCATCACCGACCCCTGCCTGGGCTGGGAGAAGACGGAGCGCCTGATCCTTGACATGGCGGAAATGGTGTAAGTAGGAAGCGTAAAATCATGACAAAGGATTTAACGAAAGGCTCTCCCCTGAGGCTCATTTTGTACTTCGCCTTTCCCACCTATCTGGGTATGCTGTTCCAGCAGTTCTACAACATTGTGGACACAGTGATCGTGGGTAAGCTCCTGGGTATCCGCGCCCTGGCGGGGGTGGGCGCCACCGGCTCTCTGAACTTTATGGTGCTGGGCTTCTGCATGGGACTATGCAGCGGCTTTGCCATTCCCATTGCCCAGAAATTCGGCGCCCAGGAGGAATCCCAGCTGCGGAAATATGTGGCCAACAGCTACTATCTGGCGGCCATCTGCTCCGTGCTGCTCACGGTGCCGGTGTGCCTGTTCTGCCGGCCCATTCTGAGGCTGATGAACACCCCGGAGGATGTGTTTGAATACGCCTACCGGTATATCTTCATCATCTTCCTGGGCATCCCCGCCGCGTTTCTCTATAATATTCTGGCGGGCATTCTCCGCTCCCTGGGAGACAGCAAGACCCCGGTGGTATTTCTGGCTCTGTCCTCCGCCATGAACATCGCCCTGGACATCATCACCATCCGCCTTTTCGGCATGGGGGTGGAGGGCACTGCCCTGGCCACGGTGATTTCCCAGGCGGTTTCCGGCATCATCTGCCTGTTCCATATGAAAAAGCGCTATGCCATCCTCCGGATGAATTCCCAGGAGCGGCGGCCGGACAGGCGCTGCATGGCCAGGCTCTGCTACATGGGCGTTCCCATGGGCTTGCAGTACTCCGTCACCGCCATCGGTTCGCTGATCATCCAGGCCACCATGAACGGCTTCGGCTCCAGCGCCGTGGCCGGCGCCACCGCTGCCCAGCGGATCAACGGCTTCCTGGCCTGCCCGGTGGAAGCCCTGGGTGCCACCATGGCTCCCTACACCGGTCAGAATATGGGCGCGGGGAAGCTGGAGCGTATCGGCCAGGGCGTAAAGGCTGCCTCCTTGTGCGGCTTTGGCTGCTCGGCGGTTCTGTACGCCGTGGTAGCGCTGTTCGGCAGAGATTTGGTGTGTCTGTTCCTGGATGTGCCGGACGAGCAGGTCATTGGCTATGCCGCCCAGTTCTTGAAAATCACCGTCTCCGGCTATTGCCTGCTGACCCTGGTGAATGTGGTGCGGTTTTCCATTCAGGGCATGGGCTTCTCCGTGCTGGCCATTCTCTCCGGGGTGATGGAGATGATCGCCCGGGCTCTCGCGGGACTGGTCATCGCCCCCTGTCTGGGCTTTACCGGCGTGGCCCTGGGGCATCCACTGGCCTGGATATTTGCGGACGCTTTCCTCATTCCCACCTTTTTCCTGTGCAGAAAAAAGGTGGAGAAGAGGCTTTGCTGAATCCAATAAGTATTATCCGTTCCTACGAAAAATCCATCTGCAAATGTGAAAACCGGCTCCCGAAAACGGGAGCCGGAATTTGTTTTTGTGGGTGGATTTATGCCCAGGGGTTCTCGGTGGCGTAGGGGAGGCTCTTGGGCTGGTTGTAGGCGATGTCCTGGACGCTGAAGTACTTCAGCACCTCAAACAGTGCCTTGCCGCAGTGGGCAAAGGCCACAGCGCCGTGGTGGGGATACCGCTTCTGAATCAGCACATGGCGGTAAAATCTTCCCATCTCGGGAATGGCGAACACGGCGATGCCGCCAAAGCTGCGGGTCTTCACCGGCAGGATCTCACCCTCGGCCACATAGCTGCGGAGGTTGCCCTCACTGTCGCACTGCAGACGGTAGAAGGTGATGTCGGAGGCGGCAATGTCCCCCTCCAGGGTGCCGCGGGTGAAGTCCGGCTCGGATCCGGCGGGCTCCAGCAGACGGTGCTGGATCAGCTGGTACTTCACGGCGCAGTCGGAGCACATCTTGCAGCTGGGGGTGTTGCCGCAGTGGAAGCCCATGAAGGTGTCGTTCAGCTTGTAGTCGAACTTGCCCTTGATGTCCTCGTCGTAGATGTACTGGGGCACGGAGTTGTTGATGTC
>JAXECZ010000029.1:0-9953 GCA_034104845.1 Faecousia sp.
AAATCCAGCGCCTTGGAGAAGGCCAGCGCCATGGTGGTCTTGCCCACGCCGGGGATATCCTCCAAAAGAATATGTCCCCTTGCCAGAATTGCCGCCAGCACCCACATCAGTGTGACGTCCTTGCCCACCACCGCCCGGCGGACCTGATCCAAAATCTGCTGCACCACAACCGTCACTTCATTTTCCCTGGTTTGCATGGAATTGCTCCTTCCCATTGATTCGTTGGACACATTATACCCGCTCCCGGCCAAAAAAACAAGTCGAGGTGATGAACATGGGACGCCTACAGCTTAAGATTCTATAAAGGAAGATTCTGTCGTGGTTTTTCCCGGGAGGGCCGCACAGGATTCGTGGTATTTTCCGGCTTGCAGGACTTATACTGGGTTATCGGGCGGAGCAAAGCATCCCTCAACACTTCTACAAAGGAGGCCAGGTAAATGCAGTGTCAGAAGCTGAAAACCTATATGGAGTCCGGGCGGGTGGTTTTTCTGCCCCCAAAGGGAATCCGCTCCAACCCGGGCCAGCCCAGGCAGGTATTTGATGAAAATGGGCTCTCGGAGCTGGCGGACTCCATCCGGCAGCACGGAATTCTGCAGCCCCTCTCCGTCCGCCGGGTGGGCACGGGCTACGAGCTGGTGGCCGGGGAGCGGCGGCTGCGGGCGGCGCTGCTGGCCGGTCTGCCGGAGGTGCCCTGCATTGTGATGCAGATGGACGACCAGGAATCCGGCTTGGCCGCCCTGGTGGAAAACTTACAGCGGCAGGACCTGGATTTTATTGAGGAGGCCCGGGGCATCAGCCGCCTCATGGAGCTGTCCGGCCTGAGCCAGGAGCAGGCCGCCCGGCTTCTGGGCAAGAGCCAGAGCGCCATTGCCAACAAGCTGCGGCTGCTGCGCCATTCCCAGCCGGTGCTGGATGCCCTGCGCCGGGAAAAGCTGACGGAGCGCCATGGCCGGGCCCTGCTGAAGCTGCCGGAGGAACAGGCCAAGCTGGAAGCCATCACCCAAATCAGCCGCCAGGGGCTCAGCGTGGCCCAGACGGAAAAGTACATCCAGTCCCTGCTCCACCGGAAGCCGGAAACCCCGGGGCGCACCAACATCGGCGCATTTCTCAACAGTCTGACCCAGTCGCTGTCCCGGATGCAGTCCTGCGGCATCCCGGCGGTATCCGAGCGGCGGGAAACTGAGAGCCAGATCGTGCTCACCATCACCATTCCCAAGGAAAAAACCGGGAAATAGCCGTTGATTTCTATTGGGGCCTTGACTTGCAGAGGAAAAAGTTGCATAATATGCTTCGATGACCCATAATCCAAAAAGCTGTTTTTGAAGATGGCCCCGAAAAGGAGAAACACATATGAGAAGAAAAGGAATTGGCCTCACCATCACCTGCGCCGTGCTGGCAATTGCCCTGGCTGTGGTGCTGGCAGCCTGCTACTTTACCCTGAAATACTTTGTGGTGGTGGACTGGCAGCTCTTCCCCCGGAATCAGGAGGTGCTGGATCTGCGGGGGCAATCCATTTCCCCCCAGACTTACGACACCCTGGTGTGGAAAATGCCCGGCACCCAGATTTACTGGAGCGTTCCCTTTCAGGGCGGCAGCTATGACTGCACCACCCAGGAGCTTACCGTCACCCACCTGAGTCAGGAAGACCTGAATATGCTGGTTTATTTTCCCCTGCTGGAGCGGGTGAACGGCCAGAACTGCACCGACTACGGTATGCTCAGAACCCTGTATGACCAGCACCCCCAGCTGGAGGTGCTTTACACCGTGCCCGTGGCCGGGGAAAACTACGGCCCGGAGACCACCTCTGTCAGCCTCACCAGTCTGACCCGTGAGGACATGCAGAATCTGGAATATCTTCCCAGATTGACCCGGGTGGACGGCACCGGCTGCCGGGAATTCCCCCTGCTGCAGGAGCTGGCACAGACCCATCCCCAGTGGGAGGTGAAATATCTGACCTCCATCGCGGGCACGGAGCTCTCCGCCTCCGCCAGGGAGCTCACCGTCAGCGGCGCGGCCTATGAGGAGCTTTCCGTGGGTCTTGCCGCCATGCCGGAGCTGCAGAAGCTCACCATTCACACCCCCAAGGCCACCGGCCAGGAGCTGACTAAGCTGCGGGAGGAATACCCCAATGTGGAAATCCACTGGGATATCCAGGTATTCGGCCAGACCTTCCAGGATGACGCGACGGAAGTGGACATTTCCAACCAACGCATCGACAGCATCCAGCAGGCCAAGGAAATCGCCTCCAAATTCCCCAATCTGACCAAGCTGATCGTGGACAGCACCGGCATCGACAACGATGAAATGGCCGTCTACCGGGACGAGGTCCGCAGCTCCTACAAGGTGGTTTGGACAGTGATCTTCACCGACAAGTGCAAGGCCCGCACCGACGAGACCTGGTTCATGCCCATCCATCAGGGTGAGTATTACTTCGAGGAGAAGAATGCCTACAACCTGCGCTTCTGCGAGGATATGGTGTGCATTGACATTGGCCACTCCACGGTGAAAACCATCGACTTTGTCAAGTACATGCCGAATCTGAAATATCTGATCCTGGCCTGGACAGCCGTGCAGGACATCTCGCCCCTTTCCAGCTGCAAGGAGCTGCTCTATCTGGAGCTGGATCACTGCGTTGTAAGGGACTACACCCCCCTGCAGGGCTGCACCGCGCTGGAGGATCTGAACATCAACGACAATGACTGGCCCGTGAGCATTGATCCTCTGCTGACGATGACCTGGCTGAAAAACCTGTGGGTTCCCACCCGGAGCTATGAGGAAAAGGAAGCGCTGGTCGCGGCGCTGCCCAACACCCGCGTGGTCACCAGCAACCCCAAGACCACCTTTATCGACGGCAGCACCCGCTGCACGGAGGGCGAGGGCTGGCGAAACCTGAAAAACTACTACGACATGCGCGACCAGCTGGGCATGTACTACATGAACTGACCCCTGTATTCAAAAAGACGCAGCTTCTCCGGCTGCGTCTTTTTTGTTTGCCTATTGGCAGGCTTCGAGGGATAAATTGGAATGTGGCGTGGAGGCCCCGCAGCCAATTTGTTACGGACCTTGGGCAATCAACCCACAACCCCTGGGCCCCTCGACCGGTACTGCCGCTGTAAATAAGAATTTGCCGGATGGGTTTCGCTCATTATTTCAGCATGGCGCTCTGGTTCAGCACCTGGGTGCTATAGAGGAAAAGCACGTCCTGATCCCGGAATTCCACCGCCTGAGACAAGAAGTCCGTGGGAAGATAGCGAATGTCCAGCAGTGTCACCTTGGAATATCCAGGTACAAGCAGGGGCACCAGGCTGCTGCCAAAGGAATCCCGGAATACGATCAGCTCCCGGTGGTTTCCGGCTGCCGGATTCTCCACCGTCAGCACCGCCGCCGCGCCGGAGAGGAACACATCATAAAGATCCCGGCTGTCCAGCTTGGTTCGGTCATAGACGCTGCTGGACTCCCCCGTCTCATAATTGGTCACGGTGCAGCCGGACAGGGTGTCGCTTTCCAGCAGCCAAATGGTATCCGGCTCCAAGGGCAGCGCCGCCTGGCCATAGTACACGCCGTAGAACGGCCGCTCCAGAGCCACCGGGGAATAGCTGTCCTCCACCGTTACCCCCAGGGCCTCGCTGATCCTCTCCGCCACCGGCAGCAGCGTCTCCTGCCGCCAATGGGTATCGGTTTTGTAGTAGCTCTCACCGGTGAGCAGATCGGTCAGCTCCACATACTGCGCCCAGGGAAGCGCCCGAAAGGCGGAGAACATGGCCTCATAATCCATGGCAGGGTAGCCGTTCGGCGCTGCCAGATAGTAGCTTTTGTCCGGCACCACGGAAAAGACGATCCTTCCCCCGCCGCCCTTCAGATACTTGTCGTAGATTTTCTGGAATTTCTCCACCGCTCCGGAAATGGAATTGGAATTCAGGGGATATTCCAGCTTTCCGGCGGAGCCATCCACCAGATAGATGCCGTTGTTATCCAGCTTCCGCAGGATACCGTAGCTGAATCCGGCCTTGAATCTTCGGAAGCCGTCCCGGAAAGGAAACTGATCCTGGGCAAAGGCCTCGAATTTGGTCATAAACCGGCCGTCCAGCAGAGTCTGCGCCGTGGGAACCGGAAACTGCTCCAGCTTCCGCCGCTCCGCCTGGGAGATGTCCTGCCGGGGGCCGAACCACAGCCATGCCGTCAGGGCCAGCCACAGTCCCGCCACAGCCACGGCACCGGCAATGCGCTGTTTCTCTTTGCTCAAGCTTACACCCCCTAAAACCGGAAATAGAGAAAGGGATTGAAGGACCCGTCCACCAGGTAGGCGGTGCACAAAAGCAGCAGCGCCCCCATGGCAATCGTTTCCAGCAGCGGCACCCGTTCCCCAATTTTCAGCGCCCACCGCTTTGGCCAGGGCGTTGCCGCCGCCAGGCCCGCCAGCAGCAGCACAGCGTTGCTCCGGAGGGCATACAGCGCTTCCACCGTTGTCCCAGGCAAGCCCGCCAGGCCAAGCATTCCCGCCAGATCCTGCCCGGCCTGCTGCAAACTCTGGGCATTGAACACCACAAAGCTGAACACCACCACAAGCAGCACATAGAGCTGGGCCACACCCTGAGGCAGCTTTTTCAGCCCGGGAACCATTTTTTCCAGCAGCAGGAGCAGGGCGAACAGCAGCCCCCACACCACAAAATTCCAGCTGGCCCCGTGCCACAAGCCCGTGAGCATCCAAACCGCCAAAATATTGAAAATCCAACGAGGTTTTTTCACCCGGTTTCCCCCCAGGGGGATATACACATAATCCCGGAACCAGCCCCCCAGGGTCATGTGCCAGCGCCGCCAGAATTCCGTAACGCTGGCAGAAAGATAGGGATAGTTGAAATTCTCCGGGAAGCGAAAGCCCAGGATCCTGCCCAGGCCAATGGCCATATCCGAATAGCCGGAGAAATCGAAATAAATCTGCAGGGCAAAGGCCAGGGCATAGAGCCAGACAAAGAGCACGGATTTCTCATTGGAATTCCGGAACGCCTCTGTCAGCTCTCCGAACTGGTTGGCCAGCAGCACCTTTTTCCCCAGGCCAAACAGGAACCGCCGCAGCCCCAGGGCAAAATCCTCCCAGCTGTGGGTCCTGCTTTCCAGCTCCCGGACAACGTCCGTATACCGGACGATGGGGCCGGCAATGAGCTGGGGGAACAGGCAGACATAAGCGCCAAAGGTGATGAGATTTTTCTGGGGCAGCGCCCGCTGCCGGTACACATCCACGGTATAGCTGATGCACTGGAAGGTATAGAAGCTGATGCCGATGGGCAGCGTCAGACGCAGCAGCGGCAAAGACAATCCGGTGACGGCATTGAGTGAGCCGATGAAAAAGTCCGCGTATTTGAAGATGCCCAGAGCTCCCAAACCCAGCGCCAGGGAGGCCCACAGCCAGGATCGCCGGGCCATTTGGGTTTTCCCCCGGCTGATGGCTATTCCGCAGAAATAAAAGCCCAGAATGGTCAGTACCATCAGCAGCACATATCCAGGCTCTCCCCAGGCATAGAAAATCAGGCTGAAAACCAGCAGCACAGCATTTTTCCAACGCTTCGGCATCAGAAAATACACCGCAAGCACCGCCGGAAGAAAGCAATATAAAAAGGTCAGCCCGGAAAACAGCATTCGCTCCCCTCCCTGTGAAAAAACGGCAGCGCCCTTTTGCTGCGGTGCTGCCGTTTTCCGTTTTTCTGGATTATCCGATGATGGTGATATCGCCGCCGCAGACGGTTTTAAACGCCTCCAGCATGGTTTCCGTGGTGGCGGATTCAGCGAACTGGGAGCCCGCCATAAAGAACATCACCACATCGCCGCAGTAGGCAGCGGTCTTGGTATCCGCCTCCACGCAAATCCACTTGGCGGTATTCACCTTGTCGTAGATGTCCTTTGCCACCTGGCCCGCGTCGGCGGCGTCCTTGACCCGGGCTACCACCAGGGAATAGGCCTGGCCCATCATAGCCTCGGAGACGGCGGCGGCGCTGAGCTTGTCCCCGGATTCCAGACCGGTGTTATAGGCCACGGCATCCGGATCCGTCAGATCCAAATCCATGGTAAACACACTCAGCTTCAGGGCCTGATGGTTTTCATAGATTTTGTCGATGATCTCCCCAGGGGTGCCCTCGGGGCCTTTCTGGGGGGCCGCTTTTTCTGTGCAGGCGGCAAGACTCATGAGCAGCACCACGATCAGAAGTAAACTAGCTTGCTTTTTCATGTTTGGTTCCTTTCCTTATTCTCATTATTTTCCGCAAATACCATAGCCCGTACAGCAGGGCAATACCGGCGCATACGCCAGCCGTGTCTATCCACACATCCATCACACTGGGGCAGCGTCCGATGGAAAAGGTTTGGATGGTCTCGTCCGTCAGCGCCGCCGTCATGCCGCCCAGCAGCGGCAGGGTAAACCGGTGGAAGCCACGCTGGCCCTGGAGCAGGAAAAACCAGGCCAGCAGAAAGCCCAGCAGTCCAAACTCGGAAAAATGGCCGAATTTCCGCAGCAAATACTCCGGCAGCCATTTGAAAAAGGGAAATGTATCCATCAGCCACGCCAGCAGTCCGCCGCTGATGGCACCGGATTCCTCCCCGGAGAGCATGGAATTGCCCCAGATAAAGCACAGCACCAGGCAGATCAGTCCCGCCAGCAGAAATTTCCCCTTTCGTCTCGTCATTTACAACACTCCCAAATTTTCCAGCAGAATCTTCAGCCCCAGGAAAATCAGGGTCGCGCCCCCGAAAATCTCTGCTTTTTTCTCATATTTCCGGCCAAAAATTCCGCCCACCGCCGCACCGGCGGCAGAGAGGACAAAGGTGGTGACGCCAATGAGCAGCACCGCCGTCCAGATGGAGACCTTGGCCGTCATCGCCAGGGACACGCCCACCGCCAAAGCATCAATGGAGGTTGCCACCGCCAGGGGCAGCATGGCCTTGGGAGAAAGATCCGAATCCGCCTTGCACTCCCCCTCCTCCAGGGCCTCCTTGATCATGTTCACGCCCACGAAGGACAGCAGACCGAAGGCAACCCAATGATCCACCGCCTCAATGGCATCGGCAAAGATTCTGCCCAGGAAAAAGCCAATCACCGGCATCAGGGCCTGGAAAAAGCCGAACCACGCCCCGCAGACCACGGCGGTTTTCCCATCCGCCCGCTGCATAGCCAGTCCTTTGCACACCGACACCGCAAAGGCATCCATGCTCAGGCCGATTCCCAATAGCAATAATTCCCAAAAGCCCATGGTTTTATCCTCCATGACGAAAATCCGGCGGTGTTTCGGTATCTTACCAGAGTCACCGAAAAAAGTCAATTCCTTGCAGAAACCGTAAGGAAAGTTTAAGATTTTGGCTTCAAATCGGCAGTCCCATCAATCTCTCTGTTAGGAAAACCGCCACGGAGCTGGCCACGGCCACCACGATCAGGCTCTGGTTCAGGTAGGCCAGCACCACCGCCACCGCCAGGGCAGCCACGCCGCTGAGCAGTGCAGAGGTATCCCCCAGAATGGCGGGAAAGGTCATGGCCGTCAGGCAGGCATAGGGCACATAGTGGAGAAAGGAGCGGAAAAAACGGCTTTTGATGGGCTTGCGAAACACCGTCAAAGGCAGCATCCGGATAAGATATGTGGTCAGCGCCATGGCGGCGATATATGCATAAAGATTCATACCGTTTCCTCCTCATCCGCCACCGGGAACAGCCAGGCGCAGACAGCGGCGGCAGCCACGGTGCAAATCACAATGGGGGTACCCTTAGGGGCCTTTGCCAAGGCGGGCACCCAGGCAAACAGGCTGCTGAACACCAGAGCCAGCAGCGCCGCAATGGCCACAGGCCGCTCCTTTTTGGCCGGAGGGATGACGATGGCCACAAACATGCCATAGAGCATGACCCCCAGAGCCGTGCGGATGGACTGGGGCAGAATGGAACCGGCCAAAGCCCCAAACAGGGTGCCGCTGACCCAGCCGAGGATGGGCAGCAGCCCAAGGCCATAGAGAAACGGAACCGTCAGTGCCTGCTCCCGCGCCATGGCCAGGGCGAACACCTCGTCGGTGTTGATAAAGGCAATGCACAGCCGGGGCAGCAGGCCGATTTTCTGCCCCATGCGCTGACTCAGGGCCAGGCTCATCAGGGCATAGCGGCTGTTGATGATCAGCTGGGTGAGGATCATCAGCCACAGGCCGGAATTCTCCACAATCACGCTCAAACCGGCAAACTGCCCGGCGCTGGTGAGATTGGAGGCGGAGATCAGGGTTGCCTCCGCAACTCCCAGCCCTTTGGAAACCGCCATGGCGCCAAAGCCGAAGCTGACGGAGAAATATCCCAGTCCCACCGGCAGGCCTGTCCGCACACCGGTACGGTATTCTTTCAAACTCATGCGCTTTTCTCTCTTTTCTAACTCTTGAAAATGTCATTTGGTTTGTGGGCTCCGCCATCAGAAGCTGGAATATGGCGCTTAGGCCCCGCCAAATTCCAAATCTTACGATTCTGCTGGAAGATGATGGGCAGATTGTATTATCATACTCCCTCTTCGGCGCATCGTCAAGGGCGGACTGCTCCGGTTCTGTGAATTTCATAAGAATTATTTGGAATGAAGCCGGGGATTTAGACGGGATATACTAGGGAAAAGGGGATGCACATGAAACGATTTCTCATTTTTTCTCTGGCGGTGCTGCTGGTGCCTCTGGCAGATTGGTTTTTGCAGAAGCACATAATCCTGGGCGGACAGATATATGACCGGAACGCCACTGTGCTGGTGCTGTCCGAAGGACTGCCGGAGGATACAAGCCGGCTGGGAGACTTCTCCAATCTATATTGGCTGGACCTGCGGGGCACCGGCATCACCGGGGCAGAATATGAAAGGGTTCGCCAAGCGGCAGGAACGGCGCGCATTCTCTGGGATCTGGATTTTCAGGGAAACCCGGTGGACGCAAGCACGGAAATGCTGGAGATCCGGCAGCTCACCGACGCCGACGCGAATGCTCTGGAGTATCTGCCCCGGCTGAAAACCATTCTGGCAGAGGACTGCCGGGACTATCCCCAGCTGCTGGCCCTGGCCAGGCTCCACCCGGACTGGGACATCCGCTACCGGGTGCCCCTGGGGGAGCGGCTCATCGGCTGTCGGGAAACTGCCCCGGTGCCGGGGGAATGCACCGAAGCGCAGCTGCGGCAGGCTTTGCCTCTGTTACCCCAGGTGCGGCGGATGGATCTGCGAGACACCGGACTCTCTCCCACCCAGGCCAGGAAATTGGCGGAGGATTTTCCCTGGGTGCGGTTTCTCTGGAATGAACAGCTGGGGGATGTGGTTTTTCCCACCAACGCCCGGGAAATTGACCTGTCCGGTGTGCCTTTGGAGGGAGCGGAAACGGTGGAGCGTTTGCTGCCTTTTCTTCCCGAGGCGGAGAAAATCATCCTCTGCGACTGCGGCATCCCCAGCCCGGAGCTGGCGGCGCTGGGAGAGCGGCATCCGGAAATCCGGTTTGTCTGGCGGGTGAAGCTGGGGCCCCTCTCCGCCCGGACGGACGACAAATGGTTTGCCCCCATCACCAAGCATCAGCTCATCGGCGGTCATGATGCGGACGAGCTGAAATACTGCACCGACATGGAGTGCATCGACCTGGGTCACTGCTGGATTCGGGATTGCGAATGGGCCCGGGAACTGCCGAAGCTGCGCTACCTGGTGCTGGCGGACACCTATGTAAAGGACCTGTCTCCCCTGGCCGGGCTGAAAAATCTCACCTATTTGGAGCTCTTCGTCACCCCGATAAAGGACTACAGCCCTCTTTTGGGCTGCACCGGCCTGGAGGATCTGAACCTGGGCTACACCTACGGCGACCCCACCCCCATCAGCCAAATGACCTGGCTGAAAAACCTCTGGTGGGGCGGCATCCACTATGTGCCCTGGGTAAACGGAAAGAATCCGGCAGCCATGCTTCAGCACGGACTGCCGGACACAAAAATCATG
>JAXECZ010000044.1:0-9250 GCA_034104845.1 Faecousia sp.
AGAAGTGTCATGCGGTATTAGCAGTCGTTTCCAACTGTTGTCCCCCACTGAAAGGCAGGTTCCTCACGCGTTACTCACCCGTTCGCCACTAAAGTTAAAACCGAAGCTCTAACTTCCGTTCGACTTGCATGTGTTAGGCACGCCGCCAGCGTTCGTCCTGAGCCAGGATCAAACTCTCAAAAAATGGTATCTTAAACTCTTTCAGAGCTTAAAATCGATCTTTTGAATAATCTGCTTCTAGCATTTATTACTCAAGAATTTTCGTTGGCTGTTTTTTCGCTTACGCTTAAACAATCCATTTATTGTCCAAGGTGTCTAGTTTGTCTTTTCGTTATTCAATTTGCAAGGTACAGAGTCGTTCCAGCGCATCGCTGTGAACTTGCAACAGTTTATCACAATCCGCTTATTTTGTCAAGAACTTTTTTAAAATTCCTTTAAGTTTTTGTGACGCTCTGTTCTTCGCCACCCGCCCTTGCGGACAGCTTCGCTATATTACCACCACCCTCCCCTTTTGTCAAGCATTATTTCCTCTTTTTTTCTATTCCACCCAAAAAATCGCCCTGCCGGAAAGCAGAGCGATTTTGGGTCAATTCAGATTCAGCTTTCTGTCCACAAGCCAGTACATCAGGAAGTACCCGGCAGCCGACAGTACAATGGTCAGTCCCAGCATCAGCCCAAGCACAGAAGAAACAATCACCGCGCCGCTTCTCTCCATAAGGTTCAGAGAGGAGAAAACTGCCGATGTCAGCATGGACGCTCCCACATGGATCCCATAATACATTCCCACCGATGCCAGAATTTTATGCTTTGTGGCAATGATGGATCCAATCGTTACCGCCAGCATTAGAATCACAACCTCTGAAAGGCTTCCGAACAGGACATTTGCGAAGAACAGCACCACATTTCCCAGTCCTACTTCCTCAAGGAAAGCTCCACATTCTTCCCACAGTTCCGGTGCAAAGTTCCACAGCTCTCTCATAAATTCTCCGAAACCCTCCAGTGCGGAAAATCCGATCAGCACCCAGAGGCAAAGGGCGGCACAAATGACAAAGAAAATGATCACCATTCCAATTATGGTATTGAGCATGCTGGACAACAGATTCTGATGGGTACTCACCGGCAGGGTAAAGGTCAGGTAACCCTCATCGGTAAAGCGGCTTTTATAAAATCTGCCAATCAGCAGCACCAGAGCCGCAACACCGGCAATGGACACAGCAATCACCGCCGCAACCAAGCCCAGCACATTCAGAACCACGATCAGGTTATGCTGCGTGTGCTGCTCGCTGGCTCCAATCAGATATCGCATAGTCAAACCGCCCATAAGGCTGGCTCCCAGGCTGATCAGGCAAAGGATTCCCAGGGTTCCCCGGGTGGCCCGCCATTCGTGCTTCAGCAATTTGGTAAACATTTGAACACCTCCCGAAACAGCTCATCCAAAGACTTTCCGCTTTCCTCCCGAACGGCATCCGTCTCTCCCTGCCGGACGACCTTGCCCTGATACAGGAACAGGAACGCATCCAGCACCCGCTCTACATCGGAAATCAGATGGGTGGAGATGAGCACGGTGGCGCTGGGCTCATAATTATGGATGATGGTATTTAAAATGCAGTCTCTTGCGGCAGGGTCTACTCCTCCAATGGGCTCATCCAGCAGATAGAGCCGCGCCCTGCGGGACATGGTCAGCACCAGCTGCACTTTCTCCTGGGTGCCCTTGGACAGGGTACGCATCCGCGCCTCCGGGTCAATGCCCAAAGCTGTGAGCATATGCTCCGCCCGGCTCCTGTCGAAGTCCTGGTAGAAATCTCCGAAGAAGTCCAGCAGCTCAGAAACACAGCGCTGCTTGCTGAAACAGGTTCGATCCGGAAGATAGGATACCACAGCCTTGCTGGCCGGGCCGATCTTTTCTCCGCAAATGGTGATTTCTCCGGCGGTGGGAGCCAGCAGGCCCGCCGCTATTTTGATAAAGGTCGTCTTGCCGCTGCCGTTCGGGCCCAGTAAGCCAATGATTTTCCCCTGGGGCAGCTCCAGATTCAGGTTGTCCAGCGCCGGATTTCCGCGATAGCGCTTGGTCAACCCGGTGGCTTTTAATACACAATCCATCTACATTTCCTCCTTCTTCTTTTCCAGATCCCGCAGCAGCTGCGCCGCCTGGGCGGGCGTGATGCCGAATACCATAAATTTTTCCGCGCACTCCCGTGCCAGTTCTTCCAGCGTTCGATTTCGCATTTGCTCCAAAACCTGCGGATCATCCGTGACGGTGCGTCCGCTGGTGCCGCCGCTGACCAGCAGGCCCTCCCGCTCCAGCTCCGTCATGGCCCGCTGCATGGTGTTGGGATTGACCTGGGCCTCCGCCGCCAAATCCCGAACGGATGGAATCTTCCCACCCGGGGGTAGCTCCCCCCGGAGAACCGCCCCGCGGATCAAGGCCATGATCTGCTGATACACCGGGCGATCTCCCGAAAACTTCCAGTTCATAGGCACCTCCTGTGTCCTAATGTATTAGTGCATTAGTACAATAGCACATTCATACAGAAATGTCAAGCACTTTTTTGCCGGACGTTCTGTGCATGGTTCAGAAAATGCTAATGGGGCGGCTTTTTTCTTTCTTTGGTATGATTCCGTTCCGGTGCGTTACAATATTGTGAAGACGCAAGCGCTGGCCGCAGTCACTGCCGCCGTGGGCTTTTTCAGCGCAGGCTTCCCTTTCGATACTCTCTTGGCAGCATGCCGGTTTCCTCCTTGAAGGCCTGGGTGAATTTGCTCTGGTTTTCATAGCCCACCGTTTGGGCGATTTGGGCCACGGACTGATCGGAATGAACCAGCAGCTCCCTGGCACGCTTCATGCGGTATTCTCTCATATAGGCCGCAATGGGCTTGCCGAATACGGTTTTAAAGGTGGTTTTCAGCGTGGTCTGGTTGATGTGGAATTTCCCGGAAAGCTCCTCAATGGAAAACCGGTTCTCCATATTCTCAACCAGAAAGGCATGCACCTCATTCACCGTGCGGACATTGGAATCCACGGAAGCGCCCTGCTCCGCTGCCTCCTCCACAGGGCAGGACAGCTCCTGGATTTTTTCGATCATCTCATGGAGCGCCTGGGCCCGGGGCGTTTTCGCGGCGGTGTAGTAGACCTCCTTGCCCTCCCTGCGGCTCACCACCAGTCCGGCGTTTTTTAAAAGCTTTAAATGGTGGGACACCGCCGGGCTGCTCATATCCAGCAGGGCGGAAAGATTCACCACGCATTCCTCGCAGTGGCACAGCAGCCAGAACACCTGAATCCTGGTGCCGTCGCTCATCATTTTGAATACCTCCGCCGCCAGCTCAAAGTGCTCCCCCTTGGGCATGCCGGTTTGCAGTCCTCTGGGGATGGAGCCATGGTTGTGGGGCAATTGGGGATTTTCCATTGTGAAGCCTCCTTTTTTTGAAGCATACCACTGTTCCGAAAAAATTACAAACACTTTTTCCGGTTTGCTCCATTCGGACATTCTATTAGCCCAAAAAGCATGGTTTTGCCCTGTGGGATTGACAAGCGCCTTGGTAATCGGTATACTGATGGTAACGATTAAGCAGATATTTAATCAAATACAAAAAGGAGCAATCAGCCATGAAAAAGACCTACAAAATCGAAGTGGACTGCGCCAACTGCGCCAACCTGATGGAGAATGCCGCCAAGAAGACCGCCGGTGTCAAAGCCGCCACGGTAAACTTCATGACCCAGAAGATGATCGTGGAATTTGAGGATGGGGCTGACGCCGCTTCCGTGATGCAGCAGGTCTACAAGGCCTGCAAAAAGGTGGAAGACGACTGCGAAATCTATCTGTAAGCCATCCACGCAATTCGGAGGGATGCTTATGACGAAAAAGCAAAAGAAGATGCTGGCCCGGATCCTGCTCTCCGCGGCCATGCTGCTGGGGCTGCACTTCCTCCCCGTTGAGGGGCTGGGGCGGTTTCTCCTGTATTTGATCCCCTACCTCACCATCGGATACGACATTCTCCGCAAGGCCTGGAAAGGCATCCGGAACAAGCAGGTTTTCGACGAGAATTTTCTTATGGCAATTGCAACCGTTGGCGCCATGCTTCAGGGGGTCCTCCAGGGCGGCGACTATGTGGAGGCCATCGCGGTGATGCTGTTCTACCAGATCGGCGAGCTGTTTCAAAGCTACGCCGTGGGCAAGAGCCGGAAAAACATCAGCGCCCTCATGGATATCCGGCCGGACTATGCCAACCTGGAAACAGACGGGGCACTGGAGCGGGTGGACCCGGATGCGGTTCCCGTGGGCAGCATCATCGTGGTGCAGCCCGGAGAAAAGGTGCCCATCGACGGCGTGGTGACGGAGGGCAGCTCCAGCCTGAACACCAGCGCCCTCACCGGCGAGAGCCTGCCCCGGGATGTAACTGCCGGGGACGAGATCATCAGTGGCTGCATCAATCTTACCGGCGTCCTGCGGATTCAAACCACCCGGGAATTCGGCGAATCCACCGTTTCCAAGGTGCTGGATCTGGTGGAAAATGCCAGCTCCCGCAAGTCCAGATCCGAGGATTTCATCTCCAAGTTTGCCAGAGTCTATACCCCCGCTGTCTGCGGCGGTGCGCTGCTGCTGGCGGTTGTGCCGCCGGTATTTGGGCTTCTTTTCGGCAGCGGCTCCAACTGGGGCCAGTGGCTCTACCGGGCGCTGACCTTTCTGGTTGCCAGCTGCCCCTGCGCCCTGGTCATCAGCATTCCCCTCAGCTTCTTTGCGGGCATCGGCGGGGCCAGCACCCAGGGCATTCTGGTCAAGGGCTCCAACTATCTGGAAGCCCTGTCCAAAACCGGCTGGGTGGTATTCGATAAAACCGGCACTCTGACCCAGGGCGTTTTTGAGGTCAGCGCCATCCACCAGCAGGGCACCGCCTACACCGGCGATCAGCTCATTGAATATGCCGCTCTGGCGGAGAGCGCCTCCAGTCATCCCATCAGCAAGAGCCTGCAGCGGGCATACGGCGGGGAAATTGACCGGAGCCGGGTAACGGACATTCAGGAGATCAGCGGCTGCGGTGTCATGGCCAAGGTGGACGGCATTGAGGTCGCCGCCGGTAATGACAAGCTGATGGACCGGCTGCACATCTCCTGCTCTCCCTGCCATCTGGTAGGCACGGTCATCCACATGGCCATCGCCGGAGCCTACGCCGGACACATCGTGATCTCCGACCTGATCAAGCCCACCGCCCCCGCTGCCATGGAGGCGCTGAAAGCCGCCGGTGTGAAGAAGACCGTGATGCTCACCGGCGACGCCAGCCGGGTAGCCCAGCAGGTAGCTAAGGAGCTGAATGTGGACGAGGTTTGCGCCGAGCTGCTGCCAGGGGACAAGGTGGCCCAGGTGGAGCGTCTTCTGGGAGAAAAGCCGGACAAGCTGAAGCTGGCCTTTGTGGGAGACGGGATCAACGACGCGCCGGTGCTTTCCAGAGCGGATATCGGCATTGCCATGGGCGCCATGGGCTCCGACGCCGCCATTGAAGCCGCGGACATTGTGCTCATGGATGATGACCCCAGGAAAATCGCCAAGGCCATCAAAATCTCCCGGAAATGCCTGGGCATTGTGTACCAGAACACGGTTTTCGCCATTGCCGTGAAGCTGCTGGCTCTGATTCTGGTGGCCTGTGGAATGGCGAATATGTGGATGGCCATTTTCGCCGACGTGGGCGTGATGGTGCTGGCGGTTCTCAACGCCATCCGTGCCCTTTTTGTGAAAAAGCTGTAAAGGAAGCTCTGCACAAATCGTCTGCGGCTGAGCGGCGAATCTTTTGCCCCATCCGCGCAGTTCTTAAATTGGGAAATACACAAAGTATTCCTCCGATTTAAGAACTTTCGGCTGAGCCAAAATCTTCTGCCGTCAGCTCTTGTCGACTTATTCAGAGCTTCCTAAAAAACGCCGTGCCTCTCACCTCCGGGGCACGGCATTCTCCTATTCCTCTATTTTCACCTTGGGCAGATTCCACAGGAAGTGGGCGGCCAGCTTCCGCAGAATGAGCACCAGCAGAAATCCGGCGATCATGGCAGCCCGCTGGGACTGGAACAGCCGCAGCACCAGCACCATCAGCACGGCTCCCGCTATGGCCGCCACCGCATAGATATGCTTGCGGAAAATATCCGGCATCTGACCGGCCAGCACATCCCGCAGTGCCCCGCCGCCAACGGCCGTTATGAAGCCGAGGAAGCAGATGAGAAATTCGTTGTCTCCGTGGCCCACGGCGATTCCCGCCATGACGCCGTCCACCATAAACGCTGCCAGGCCCAGGGTGTCGAACCAGAACAGCAGATGGTCATAAATCTGAGCCGCCTTTCGGGGCATATGCCGGTGGAGATACATCAACAGGAATACCACATTGGCCACCACTACGGCTGCCATGACAAAAAAAGGATTGCGGAACATCTGGGGCGGGATACTGCCGATGATCAGATCCCGCATCAGTCCCCCGCCGCAGGCTGTGGTCACTGCCAGCACATTGACGCCGAAGATGTCCATCCCCTTGCGAATGGCCACGAAAGCGCCGGAGATGGAAAAGGCAATGGTTCCGATCAAATCGAATAGAAACAGCAGCGTCCAGGGCATAGCGACTCCTCCGAATCGGGATTTTTTCGTATTATACCACGCAGCCCTGCCAAATACAACCGGTTTTCCCCGGCAATGCCCCGGCAGAACCGGCAAATAAACGAAAAAGGCAAAAATATTGTTGAAAATGATACTTGACAGTGCTTTGCAGGAAAGCTATTATTAAGTATTATTTTAAGTGCTTATCGGCTTCCCTCAGCAAAGTGGAATTTGCAGAGATATAAGATATGAGATATGAGATATAAGATAATGTGCTCGGCTTTGCTCAGCAAACAGGCATAAAGGTGTTTATCGGGGTGTTTCGTAGGGAATGCATTCATGCATTCCGCCCGGTAATGTCTTTTGAGGCAACCGGTTGAATGGAAAAAGTTGTAATTTATGTGGGAAAACATACCATTCAACCCACCATGGAGGTTACTCAACATTTCGGAACGGATAAATCCGTTCCCTACGCACCCGCCGGAGTGCATCCCATTCAACAAAGCGCCAAATTCCAATTTGGCTGCATACTGAGTGAAACCGATAAGCATTTTATGGAATTCCCTTTGTGAATCGAGGTAATGATCATGTGTGGAATTGTTGGTTTTTCAGGCAATCACAGCGCCGCTCCCATTTTGCTGGAGGGGCTTTCCAAATTGGAATACAGAGGCTATGACTCCGCCGGTATCGCAGTGCGGGACGGCGACAAGGATCCGGTGGTGGTGAAAGCAAAGGGCCGCTTGAAGATCCTGGCGGAGAAAACCAATGGCGGCATGGCGGTTCCCGGCTGCTGCGGCATCGGCCACACCCGGTGGGCCACCCACGGCGAGCCCAGTGAGAACAACGCCCATCCCCATTGCAGCGAGGACATGAATGTGGTGGGCGTTCACAACGGCATCATCGAATCCTATCAGGAAATCAAGGAAAAGCTCACCCGCAAGGGCTACCACTTCTACAGCCAGACCGACACCGAGGCGCTGATCAACTATGTGGATTACTATTATAAGAAGTACCACATGGGCCCTGTAGATGCTTTGGCAAAGACCATGGTGCGTATCCGGGGCTCCTATGCCCTGGCCGTGATGTTTAAGGACTATCCCGGAGAAATCTTTGTAGCCCGGAAGGACAGCCCCATGATCATCGGCGTGGAAAACGGGGAATCCTACCTGGCCTCCGACGTGCCCGCCATCTTGAAGTATACCCGCAATGTCTACTATATCGGCAACATGGAAATTGCCCGTCTGTCCGGCGGCGATGTCACCTTCTTCAACCTGGACGGCGACACCATCGAGAAGCCCCTCACCGAGATCAAGTGGGATGCGGAAGCGGCGGAAAAGGGCGGCTACGAGCACTTCATGATGAAAGAAATCCATGAGCAGCCCAAAGCCGTGCAGGATACCCTCCACTCCGTCATTAAGGACGGGGCCATCGACCTGACGGAGCTGGGCATTGAGGAGGAATTCGTCCGGAATCTGGACACCGTGCACATCGTGGCCTGCGGCTCCGCCTACCATGTGGGAGTGGCCGCCCAGTATGTGCTGGAGGATCTGGCAAAGCTCCGTGTGCGGGTGGAGCTGGCATCGGAATTCCGCTACCGCAATCCCCTGCTGCGGCAGAACGATTTGGTGGTCATCATCAGCCAGTCCGGCGAAACCGCCGATTCTCTTGCCGCCCTGCGGGAGTCCAAGAGCAAGGGCATCCGGACATTGGGCATTGTCAACGTGGTGGGCAGCTCCATTGCCCGGGAGGCAGACAACGTGTTCTACACCCTGGCCGGGCCGGAAATCGCCGTGGCCACCACCAAGGCCTACTCCGCCCAGCTCATCGCCTGCTATCTGCTGGCCGTGGAGTTCGGCCGGATGCGGGGGCAGCTTTCTCAGGAGGAATACAGCCGCCTGATCGACGAAATGGAGCAGCTGCCCGGTAAAATGGAGCGGGTTTTGCAGGATCAGGAGCGAATCCAGTGGTTTGCCAGCAAATTCTCCGCCGCCCGGGACATCTTCTACCTGGGGCGGGGCCTGGACTACGCCACCGGTCTGGAGGGCAGCCTGAAGATGAAGGAGATCAGCTATATTCACAGCGAGGCCTACGCCGCCGGTGAACTGAAGCATGGCACCATCAGCCTGATCGAGCAGGGCACCCTGGTGGTGGGCATTCTCACCCAGAGCAGCCTGTTTGAGAAAACGCTGAGCAATCTGGTGGAGGTGAAGAGCCGGGGCGCCTATTTGATGGGATTGACCACCTACGGCAACTACAGCATTGAGGACACCGTGGACTTCACCGTTTATATTCCCAAAACCGACGAGCACTTCACCGCTTCCCTGGCAGTCATCCCCCTGCAGCTCATGGGCTATTATGTCAGCGTGGCCAGAGGTCTGGATGTGGACAAGCCCCGGAATCTGGCAAAGTCCGTGACGGTGGAATAAGCCGCTTCACCGTCCCAGGATGGCGCGTATATCCCCAGAGGAATCCCGCGGCTCTTTCTTTGGCTGGGGCCGGAAAGCTCCTAGGGGTATTCGCCGCCATTATCTGTAACGATCCCGTTAAAATCAGACATCTTTTTTCTCCTTTCTCTCATAACCGCCTACAGGATACCGGACAGATCGTCCTCCGGAAATGCCTGGGGCGGTTTGTTGCTTTTGGGCTCCCGCCTGTTCCAGGAGCGCAGGGTTGCATAGTGG
>JAXECZ010000074.1:0-22564 GCA_034104845.1 Faecousia sp.
CGCAGGCTTTCGCAGCTGCGAGGAATTTGCCTCCCTGCTGGAGCTCTTCAACCGGTATCCTCTGGCGGAGCTGATTCTCCACCCCCGCTCCCGAAAGGACTTCTACACCGGGCCCATCGATATGGACAGCTTCCGGCTTGCCCTGGAAAACAGCCGGGCGCCCGTCTGCTACAACGGCAATCTGTGCAGCCTGGAAGACCTAAGGGCCTTCCGGAAAGCATTTCCCCAGTGCGGCGCAGTCATGCTGGGCCGGGGGCTGATTGGAGACCCGGGGATGCTCGCCCCCGGGGGCACAGACCGGAAGAAGCTGGAGGAATTCTGCAATGCCCTGCTGGAAGAATACCTGATCTGCTTCGGCGGCTCCCGGAATGCCATGTTCCGTCTGAAAGAGAACTGGCGGTATCTGCTCTGCCGGTTTGAAAATGCCGAAAAGCTGGGCAAACAGCTGCGAAAAACCACGGACCTGTCTGAATACCGCCGCATCACCGCCCAGATCTTCACCCTGCCCCTGAAGCCCCAGCTGACCCCAGACTGGTAAGTGCCGGCTCCCAATCATGAAACATCCCCGGAATCGCCAAGATTCCGGGGATGATTTGTTGGAATTATCGGAGCTCGGAGAGGGTCAGCAGAATGTCGCCGTAGTGAACGGTCAGGGGGAACTGGGCCACGATCTCGTCTGCCAGGGCGCTGGCCTTTTCGGTGACATAATCGCTTTCCGCATACTGCTGCCACAGGGATTCGCTGCCGCAGAAATACATCACGTGGTAGCCATACTCGGTTTTCACAATGCCGGTGTCGCCCACCTGGCGGGCTTCGTCGAAGCACCAGTCGTTAAAGGCCTGGACCATCTCGCCCTCGGTGACATTCTCATACAGTCCGCCCACCTGGTTGGAGCCCGGGTCCTGGGAATGCTCGTTTGCCAGGGCGGCAAAGGCTTCCTCGGTCTGCTCCCCAGCGAGGAACTGGTCCAGCAGGGCCTGGGCGGAGGCCTCACCGGCGGCCCAGGCTTCGTCGGAGAATTCCTGGGTGAAGATGGTGCTGCCGTCGGCGCCCTCGGGATAGATCAGAATGTGGCGCACATTCACGGAGCGGCTGTCCTTGGTGATGCCGCTGGCGGTGTAGCCATCGGCGTGTTCCTCAAAGAAAGCCTCCAAATCCTCCTGGCTGGGCTGAATCTGCTCCGCCAGCTGGCTGTAGTAGCCGTTGGCCTTGTAGTACAGCTCCATAAAATTGGTGTAGTCCTCCAGCTCGGCGGCGGCGCCCAGGCTGGAATGGATCATGTCAATGCCGGATTCATAGCCGTTGGCCACAGCCGCCTCGTCCAGCTCCTGCTGAACATTCTCAATGGCCTGCCGCTGGGCCTCGCCCATTTCGTAGCCCTGGCTGTCCGCCTCGGCGGCCACGGCCCGGTAGTTGTGCCAGGAGTTCAAAGCAGCTGCCAGGAAGTACTGCTGCCAGGTCCAGCCCTCCTCCGACACCTGACAGACCTGGGTATCCAGGCTCTGATTGATGTCCAGCCCAAAATAAGCCGCGTAGGCGCCGTACTGGCTCATGAAATTGCGAACCTCCATCCAGTAGTACACCTGGAGCTGGGACAGGGTCAGCTCATACTCACCGGCAGTGGCCACCACCTTGTCACGGGCGGCGATCACTTCCGCATCCCCGGCGGTGTAGGTTCCCTTGCAGGTCACGTCGTCGGGATTGCCGTCGGCAGGAATGGTGGGGGCAGCAGTCTCCGCGGTGGGCTCCGTGGTTTCCTCCTGGACAACAGCCTCCGAAGCCTCCGGCTCCTGGGCCTGGGCGGCGTTTTGCATCCCCAGCAGGGCAGCCACGGAGAGAATCAGCACAGCAACCACGCAGGCAATAACCAGGGCGGTTTTCCCGGCGGAGAGAGTCTGCTTCCGGGCGTTGTCCTTGCCGCATTCGGGGCAGACCGTCACGCCCTCCGGCAGCTCGGCGTTGCAGAATTTACAGGTTTTCATAGCTTGTTTCCTTTCGAGAAAGATATCTGCTTCAGTTTATCACACTTGCCGGTGAAACTCAAGCTTTTTTCCGAATATCGGCGGATTCCAAATGCAGGGAGTGGGTTTCTCCGTTTACCGCTCCAGCTCCCCTGCCACGGCTCCCACAAGGATGATGGCCGGGGGCTGGGCATCCTTAGCCAGTTGGGCGATGGTTTCCAGGCTGCCCCGGATGCACTGCTGTCCGGCGTTTCCCCCGGAGAGGACGGCGGCGGGGGTGTCGGGAGCCTTGCCGTTTTCCATCAGGCTTTTGGTAATGGCCTCCAATTTCCCCAGGCCCATGAGGAACACCAGTGTGCCCGAGAGCTGGGCATACTTCTCCATATCCGGCGGGAGTCCCCCGGTGTCCGCCGTGTGGGCGGTGATGATGTGCAGGCTGCGGCTGACATTCCGGTGGGTGACGGGAATGCCAAACTGGGCGGGAATGCCGATGGCCGAGGGAATGCCCGGCACCTCATCGCAGGGGATCCCCGCTGCCTGCAAGGCCAGCAGCTCCTCCCCGCCCCGGCCGAAGAGATAGGGGTCGCCCCCCTTCAGCCGCACTACGGTTTTCCCCTGGCGGGCCAGGGAGATCATTCTTTCAAGGATATCCTCCTGCCGGGCGCTTTCCTTTCCCGCCCGCTTGCCCATGGGGATTTTATCCGCCCATGGGGGAGCGGCATCCAAAAGAGCCTTGTCTATGAGTTCATCGTAAATCAGGGCATCGCAGCTCTGCACCAGCCGCAGGCCCCGCACCGTGATCCAATCGGCGCTGCCGCAGCCCGCGCCAACAAGATGCACCCGGCCGGTGACGCACTCTTCCCTTTCCAGGCGTTCCCACAGCCGCTGCTGCTCCTGCTGCGTCAGGCAATCCCCCTTTTCCAGGGTCTGCTTTGCCGCCGCCAGCAGGGCGTTTCGCCTTTTTTCCTTTGGAAGCCTTTGGAATATGATTTCCCTGCAGCGGCGCAGGGAGGCGAGCATTTTTTCGGTTTTTTCCGGCAGCACCGCCTCCACCAGGCGCCGGAAGTAGCCCGCCGCCGCCGGACTGGCTCCCCCGGTGGAGATCCCCACGGTCAAATCCCCCCGCTGGATCAGAGCCGGGAACAAAAAGCCCCCTTTGCCTCCCCCATCCGCCCGGTTCACCGGAATTCGCCTTTCCCGGCAGAGCGCCGTCACCCTGGCATTTACCTGGGGGTCATCCGAGGCAGCAATGACCAGGGCCCAGTCCGTTTCCAGATCCGCTTCCCGAAAGGGCCGCTCCAGGATGGTGACGGCGGGATCCTGCTTCAGTTCCTCCCCGATCTCCGGCGCCGCCACCGTGACTGCCGCGCCGCAGTCCATCAGCACCCGAGCCTTCCTGGCTGCCACCTGACCGCCGCCCACCACCAGGCAGCTTTCCCCGGCCAATTCCACAAACATGGGAAAAGCACTCATGGCGTTTCCTCCTTTCGGCTGCAAAAATAGTGCATCCCATCCTCACCCTGGATGCGGGTGAACCGGATGCCAAAAACCGTCTCGATTTTTCCGGAAGCGTACAGCTGCTCCGGTGTGCCCAGAAACACCAGCCTCCCCTGCTCCATCAGGGCGATCCGGTCCGCGTATTCCATGGCCAGGGGCAGGTCGTGGAGCACCATCACCGCCGCCCGTCCCTCCTTGGCCAGCAGCCTCATCCACGCCATCAGCCGGAGCTGATGGCCGATATCCAAATAGGCCGTGGGCTCATCCAGAAATACCGTCCGGGTCTGCTGGGCCAGCAGCATAGCCAGATACACACTCTGCCTTTGTCCGCCGGAAAGCTGACTCACCAGCCGCCGGGCATATGCCGCCGCGCCGGTGCGCTCCATGGCCTGCCGGGCAATTTCCTTGTCCGTTTCCGAGTACTGCCTGGGGTAGGCCAGGTAGGGAAACCGGCCGTGGAGCACCAGCCGCTCCGCCTCAATTTCCGCCTCCTGACGGGTCTGGGCCAGCAGTGCCGCCTGACGGGCCACCTGACGCCGGGTCAGCTTCTCAATGGGCACGCCATCGTAAAACACCTGTTCCCTGCCGGTGTCGATCAGCCCCAGGGCCGCCTTCAAAAGGGTGCTCTTGCCGCTGCCATTGGGCCCCAGCAGCACCGTCACCTTTCCCATGGGAAAGGTGAGCGACACCTCCTCCACCACGGGCTTTCCCCCGTAGCCGGCGGATACATGCTTCAATTCGATCATCCCCGCCGCCTCCTGGTTCTAAGCAGCTGCCACAGAAACACCGGCACTCCCAAAAAGGACAGCACCACCCCCACCGGAAGCTCGTAGGGAGCAAACAGCGTCCGGGCGGCGGTGTCGCAAAAGGCCACAAAGGCCGCGCCCCCAAGGGCCGAAGCAAGCAGCAGCGGCAGCTGCTTTTCCCCGGTGAGCCGCCGGATGAAATGCGGCACGATCAGCCCCACAAAGCCGATGATGCCCGCAAGGCTCACCGCCGCGCCCGCCAGCACCGCCGCCAAAAGCAGCAGCACCATCCGCACCGGGCGGACAGAAAGCCCCAGGCTTGCGGCGGTTTCGTCCCCCAGGGAGAGAATTTCCAGCAGGGACGATGCCAGCAGCACCGCCGCCAGCGCCAATGCCATGGGCCAGAGCACGTTCTCCACCCTGGCCATGGTGATGTCCCGAAAGCTGCCCACCCGGAAATCGGCGTAGCCGGTGAGGGCGTCGGGCTGAAAGGTCAAAAGGGCGTCGATGGCGGCGTTAAACAGGCTGCTGATCATCACGCCTCCCAAAACCAGGGTGATTTTCGAGGCCCCGGTAAGCCGTGAGATGGCCAGCACCAGCACCGCCGCCCCCATTCCCCCCAAAAAGGACAGCCAGGGAATCTCCCCCAGGCTGCCTGGGAAAAACACCGCCGCCAGTGTAACGGCAAAGCCCGCCCCGGCATTTACGCCGATGATGTTGGGTGCTGCCAGGGGATTGTGGAGCACGGTTTGAATCACCACGCCGCTGACCGCCAGGGCCGCTCCCGTGAGCAGGGCCGCCAACGTCCTTGGCAGACGGACGAACCAGAAGATTCGCCCCGCCAGGCTGCTGCCCTCCCCGGAAAAAAGGGCGGCGAACAGCTCCCCCGGGGTCAGCTTCACCGCCCCCAGGCACAGGCTCAGCACTGCGGCAATTCCCGCCGCCAGGGCCATGGCCAGCACCACCGCCGCCTCATGCCCTGGGGTATAGGATCTCCGCAAGCTTTTCATAGGCTTCCCCCCACCGGTCATTGGGTTTCAGATTGTACAGCGCCGGGTCCATCAGGAAGAATCTCCCCTCCGCCACCGCCGTCAGGCAGTCCCAGGCGGGGTCGCTGAGCAGGGTTTTTTCCAGCACCCCCTGGGCAACCGTTGGATCGGAGGACTGCAAAACCACAAAGATGTAGTCCGGGTCCTGCCGCAAAATCTCTTCCATGCTCAAATTCTCCAGCAGGCTGTCCTGGCTGTCGGCGATGTTCACCGCCCCCAAATCCTTCAGCATCTCTCCCAGCACGCTGTTGTCGCTGTTTTTCACCCGGCAGCCGCTGCCGGAAACCCGGATATACAGCACGGTGGGCTCGCTTCCGTCGGCGCGTTCCTTCGCCTCGTCCACCTGGGCCTGAACCCCCAGGCCGAAGCGCTCGTAATTCTCCCGACAGCCGGTGATTTGCGTCAGGATATCCAGCATGTGCAGGTAGTCCCCAAAGGTGCTCACCTGGAAATAGGCGGTGGGGATCCCCATGGCCTCCAAAGGCTCCCGGAGGGCCAGATCCGCATCGGTGTTCACGCTGGCAATCACGAAATCCGGTTCTGCCGCAATCACCGCCTCCAGACTCACCTGCTTGGTGGAGCCCAGGTTGATCACATCGTCTGGCAAAGGGATGTCAAAGCCGGTCCAGGCATCGGAGGCAGTGGCCACCATGGTGTCCAGCCCCCCGGCCAGATACCACATGTGGGCAAAGCTGCCGATGAGCACCGCCACCCGCTGAGGCGCCTGCTCCACCGTCACCCTTCGTCCCAAATCATCCTCGAAGCAAAGAAGCTTACCCTGCGCCTCCCCTACAGCGGTGCCGCTGCCGAAGCACAGCAGCATTCCCAGCAGAAAGGCAACAATTCGTTTTTTCATATGTCGCACTCCATGGAAAGATATTTCAGTACCAGTTTATCGATTTTTGCCAAAATGTCAAGCGCTTTGCCCCTGGGAACTCTTTCCCATTTCGATCCCCCGGCTATGGGAGTTGAAATAAGAAAGAGATATGAGATAGAGGAATACTCCATTGCGGAAATCGCCTCTACCCTGCATTGCAGCCAAGGCGCTGTGAAAAGTCAGCTGAGCAGAGGCCGAAAGCTGCTGAAATCCATGCTTGCGGAGGATTTGGAACCATGATCGACAAAGAGCAATATCAGCGCACCTTTGGGGTGCTCCATGCCTCCGAATTGATTTTGAAGGAGGAAACCAGAATGAAATCCAAACATGTTCCCGTTCGCAAAATCCTGATCCTGTGCGCCGCAGTGCTGCTGATGCTGAGCCTGACAGCGGTGTGCTACGGAGCGGATGTGGGCGGCATTCGACGCACCGTTCAGATCTGGATTCACGGCGACCAGACCACTGCCGTGATGGATATCCAGGACGGAAGCTACACCCTCAGCTATGAGGATGCCGATGGCAAGCTTCATGAGCGGGGCGGCGGCGGTGTTGCCCTCGGGCCCTTTGGCCAGGAGCGTCCCCTCACCGAGGAAGAACTGCTGGAGCACCTAAACCAGCCCGAGGTAGACTATCACGACGACGGCACCGTCTGGGTCTATTGGAAGGAGCAGGCCATGGAGATTACCCATCAGTTCAATGCGGATGGGGTGTGCTTCCTCCAACTGTGGGACGGGGAGGAAACCATGTATCTCACCATCCAGTACCAAAAGAGCTATGCTATGAGCAGCTTTGGCTTTGTCCAGCCGGAAGAATTCAATTAGCCAGAAAGCCCTCCCTTTCCGTAAACCGGATGGGATGGCTTTTGTTGACAGATTGTTTATTGTCTGTTATGATGAGTTCGGTTCTTCGGAGCCAGGGCGCTGCCATTATAGAATGGTAGGCGGTTATCCCCCCGATTCAGGGGGTAACTTCTTTGCCCCCTGTCCTCTTGGAAAGGGGGTGACGAGATGGTTACATATGCAGAGTTATTCATGTTCTGTACCATGGTTATCAGTCTCATCAGTCTGATCATTCAGATAAAAAAGAAGTAACCGCCCCATCGCTCCCCAGCGTAGCGGTTACTTCTTAGTAACACAGGGGGGCTGACCGTCTATCGGCAGCGCCCTTTCCCACGTCTATTATAGCACAGCCATCCGGAATGTCAAGCATTCCATTGACAGCGCCTAAAATCTCTGATAAAATGGCACCGGTTCTTCGGAACCAGGGCGCTGCCATTATAGATTTGGTAGGCGGTTATCCCCCCGATTCAGGGGGTAACTTCTTTGCCCCCGATCCTCTTTTGGAAGGGGGTGGCTGATTTGGTTACATATACAGATTTGTTTGTTTTTTGTACCCTGATTGTCAGCTTGGTAAATCTGTTTATCCAGATTTTTCAGAATAAAAAGAAGTAACCGCCCTAGCTTGCAACCCGGCGGTTACTTCTTTGTAACACAGGGGGGCTGACCGTCTATCGGCAGCGCCCTTTTGTAGGATCATTATACCACAGATCGTTAACTTGTCAAGGCCCTGGCGCAATGATGAACAATTCTTAAATTTTCCTTATCCCCCTGCAAAAATGGCTGAGAATATGGTATAATCCCTGCAGAACTCGGAAAGGATTTATGTAAAATGAAAAAAGGCATTCTGCTTCTGCTCTGTGTGCTGCTGCTCACCGGCAGCGCCTTGGCAGAGGAATATGTATTTTATGATGACGGCTATGGGATGGTCCAGGAGGGGAATGGCGCGGTCTGCGGCGACCAGATGACCTGGGCAATGGATGGTTCCACCCTGTACATCACCGGCAGCGGGGAGATGTATGATTTCTACAGCGGTGCTCCCTGGGCACTCTACAAGAGCTCCATCACCCGGGTGGTGCTCTCCGACGGCATCACCTATGTGGGCGCTTTTGCTTTTCAGGATTATGACAGCCTGACCAGTGTGGAATTCGGAAACAGTCTGGTTTCCATTGGCAAGGATGCCTTTTCCGGCTGCGATGGGCTGAGCTCCGTCACCCTGCCTGCCACCTTTAAAAAATTCGGTGAAAACAGCCTTCGCTCCTGCGCCAATTTGAAGGAGATTCATTGCAGCGGCAATTTCCCCCGGTTTGACGACAACTGCCTGTGGGATACCTATGCCACCATCTATTATTCCGTTTCAAATCCCTGGCCGGTCTCCCTGGTTCAGCAGCTGGAGGAGGCTTTCCACAACCGGATCGAGTTCCGGGCCTCCGACGGCACCGATCCCTATGTGCCCACTCAGCCCACGGAAGCCACTGTCCCGCCCACCACGGAGATTCCCTGGAACACGGAGGCTCTTCCCCAGGCCACCCAGCCGCTGCAGACTCAGCCCACGGTTCCTGTCTACACGGAGGCCACCGTTCCCGTCTATACCCAGCCCACCACCGTGGCAACCCTGCCGGTGCAGACCCTGCCCGCCGCCACCCAGGCCACCATCTCCCTGGGCAGTCTGGAAACCCAGCAGCCGGAGCCCTACCGGCCCGCTGCCACCGACGGCAGCAGCATTTTCGGCGTACTGATCGTGTTGATCATGCTTTCCATCCTTGCCACCGGGGCGCTGCTGTTCCGGTCTGCCGGGCAGAACAAGCGGAAAAAGAGACGCAAATACCGCAGATAATCAAAAAACTTCATGATGATTGTAACTTCCGGGAAAATCACTTGATTTTGTGATTTCCCGGAGGTTTTTTTGTGGGGAACGGAAAAAATATGCTTCAATCAAAATAAGGGTTGTAAGTTGGAAAAAAATGATGTAAAATGTTAAAAGTATCTTTGCGCCAATTCCGCGATATTTTCGTTTTGGAGGTTATAATAATGGAAAAACCCATTGTACTTGTAATTATGGACGGCGTGGGCAAGGGCGACGGCGGCAGCGGCGACGCTGTGGCGGTAGCCAAGACCCCCACATTGGATCACCTGCTCGCCACCTGCCCCCACACCTGGCTGAAGGCCCACGGCACCGCTGTCGGTCTGCCCAGTGACGATGACATGGGCAACTCCGAGGTGGGCCACAATGCCCTGGGCTGCGGTCAGGTCTATTCTCAGGGCGCCAAGCTGGTGGGCGAGAGCATCGAAAACGGTGTTCTGTTCGCTTCCGAAACCTGGAAGAATCTGGTGGCAAACGCCAAGTCCGGCAAGGCCATGCACTTTTTGGGCCTGCTTTCCGACGGAAACGTCCACTCCAACATCTCCCACCTCATCGCCCTTTTGAAGGAAGCCAAGGCTGAGGGCGTACAGAAGGCCTACTGCCACATCCTGCTGGATGGCCGTGATGTGCCTGCCACCTCCGCTCTGGAGTATGTGGGCCAGCTGGAAGAGGTTTTGGCACAGCTTTCCGCCGACGGCGCGGACTACGCCATCGCCTCCGGCGGCGGGCGGATGCAGATCACCATGGACCGGTACGAAGCCAACTGGGGCATGGTGGAAAAGGGCTGGCGCACCCATGTCCAGGGACAGGGCCGGATGTTTGCCTCCGCCAAGGAGGCCATCGAAACCTATCGGGCCGAGACCGGCTGCATTGACCAGGACCTGCCCGCCTTTGTCATCGCCCGCAATGGTCAGCCCGTTGCGAAGATCGCCAATGGCGACAGCGTGATCCTCTTCAACTTCCGGGGCGACCGGGCCCAGGAAATCTCCCTGGCCTTTGACCGGAAAGACTTTGACAAGTTCGACCGTGGGGACTACACCGGTGTGCAGTTTGCCGGTATGCTGCAGTACGACGGCGACCTGAAGATTCCTGAGCACTATCTGGTTCAGCCTCCCGTTATTAAGAACACCCTCACCGAGCGGCTGTGCCAGGCGGGCATCCATGAGTATGCCCTGTCCGAGACCCAGAAGTATGGCCATGTGACCTATTTCTGGAACGGCAACCGCTCCGGCAAGGTGGACGAGAATCTGGAGGTCTATGAGGAGATCCCCTCCGACGTGATTCCCTTTGAGCAGGCTCCTGCCATGAAGTCCAAGGAAATCACCGAGAAGATGGTGGAGAACATGGCGTCCCATCAATTCCAGTTCCTGCGCTGCAACTATCCCAACGGCGACATGGTGGGCCACACCGGTGTGATGGAAGCCGTGGTCTATGCCATGGAATGCGTGGATGCGGGCCTGAAGAAGATCCTGGAGGCCGCCGACCAGTACGGCTATACCGTGCTGATCACTGCCGACCACGGCAATGCCGACCAGATGACCGAGACGAAAAAGGGCAAGACCTCCATCCGCACGGCCCACTCTCTGAACCCCGTGCCCTTTATCATCTATGACAAGGATCACGATTGGGTCATCAAGGAAGGCCACTACGGCCTGGCCAACGTGGCCCCCACCATTGTGAAGATGATGGGCCTGTCCGTTCCGGAATGCTGGGAAGAGAGCATGGTGTGATTTTCCACCCAACTTCAACTTGAGGAGGATTCAACAATGATCCGACATGAAAACGAAAGCGGTAGCATCACCGTTACCGACGGCGTCTATACCGACATCGTGGGCACCGCCGCCGCCAACTGCTTCGGCGTGAAAGGCATGGCCGCCCGCTCCATGAGAGACGGCCTGTACCACCTGCTTCGCAAGGAGTCCGTGGGCAAGGGTGTGCTGGTCAGCTTCAACGAGGATGAGACCATTTCCATCGATCTGCACATTGTTGTGGACAACGGCGTGAATCTGTCCGCCGTGGGCGCTTCCATCATTTCCGAGGTTCGCTATGTGGTGGCAAAGTGCACCGGCACCCAGGTTCGTGCGGTCAACGTGTATGTCGATTCCATGATGATCGACTGAGAAACGGAGGAGAAAGCAATTGAGGCAAACCATTAACGGAGCCGATCTCCGCCGGATGATCATCAGCGCGGCCGCCTCCATCGAAATCCACAAGCAGGCGCTCAACGAGCTGAACGTCTTCCCGGTTCCCGACGGCGACACCGGCACCAATATGTCCATGACCATCAATTCCGCCGCGGCGGATCTGCGGAAATCCGAGGATCCGGATCTCTACGCCGCCTCCAAGGTGGCGGCCTCCGCCATGCTGCGGGGGGCCAGAGGCAACTCCGGCGTGATTCTTTCCCTGCTGTTCCGGGGACTGTCCAAGGCGCTGAAGGGTCATGAGGTGGCCGACGGTGTGCTCTGGGCCCAGGCACTGCAAAGCGGTGTGGACGCTGCCTATAAGGCGGTGATGAAGCCCGCAGAGGGCACCATCCTTACCGTGGCCCGGCTGGCTGCTGCCAAGGCCGCGTCCGCGTCCCAGGAGAATAACCACATCGAATTCGTTCAGGAGGCCGCTATAGAGGAGGCCAAGGTCGCTCTGGCCAACACCGTGAATCAGAATCCGGTTCTGAAAAAGGCCGGTGTGGTGGATGCCGGCGGCAAGGGCTGGCTGTTTGCGCTGGAGGCCATGCTCTGCGCCCTGCGGGGGGAAGACATTGTGGCTCCCGAGTCAGGGCAGACCGCCGAGACCAAGGAGCAGGCGGACTTCTCCGACTTCAACACCGAGGACATCACGTTCACCTACTGCACCGAATTCATCATCTCCCGGGAGAACCAGAACGATCCCGAAAAGCTCCGGGAATTCCTCAGCAGCATTGGCGACAGCCTGGTACTGGTGGACGATGAGGAGATCATCAAGGTTCATGTCCACACCAACGACCCCGGACGGGCCCTCCACGAGGCGGTGGAGTACGGCTCCTTTGTCACGGTGAAGGTGGAGAACATGCGGCTGCAGCACACCGAGAAGGTGATGAGCGAGAAAGAGCTGGCTCCCAAGATCGCGGAGCCGGAAAAGCCCATCGGTGTGGTCTCCGTCTGCGCTGGCGCGGGCCTGGCGGATGTATTCACCAATCTGGGTGTGGACGCCATCATCTCCGGCGGCCAGACCATGAACCCCAGCACCCAGGATATTCTGGAGGCGGTGAACCGGGTTCCCGCAGAGACGGTATTTGTGCTGCCCAACAACAAGAACATCATCATGGCAGCCCAGCAGGTGGATGCCCTCACCCCCAAGAACGTGGTGGTGATTTCCAGCAAAACCGTGCCCCAGGGCGTGACCGCCATGCTGAGCTACAATCCCGAGGGAAGCGTGGAGGAAAACACCCAGGCCATGACCGAGGCGCTGTCCACGGTGGACACCATGCAGATCACCTACGCAGCCCGGAACTCCGATTTTGACGGCTACGACATCCATGAGGGTGACTATCTGGCCATGTTCGGCAGCTCTCTCTTCGGAACCAGCCAGGACATCAAGGTACTGCTGAAAAGCCTGGCCGAAAAGGTGCGGGACGAGGGCAAGGAATATATCACCATCTACTATGGCTGCGACATCAAGGAAAAGCATGCCCAAAAGGCGGCGGACATGTTTGCCGACATCTGCCCCGATGCCGAGATCAGCCTGATCAACGGCGGTCAACCGGTGTACTATTACCTGATCTCCGCCGAATAATCCCCAAAAGCCCGCTGTACATACCGTCAGCGGGCTTTTTAATGCGTGCCAAGGTACCGTTAAATTGAAATTTGCAGAGATATAAGATATAAGATATGAGATATAAGATAATGCTTATCGGCTTTCGTCAGCAAATTGGAATTTGAACTTGTGCGTAGGGAACGGATTTAGACCTTCCGAAATGTTGAGTAACCTCCATGGTGGGTTGAATGGTATGTTTTCCCACATTAATTATAACTTTTTCCATTCAACCGGCTGCCCCAAAAGACATTACCGGGCGGAATGCATGAATGCATTCCCTACGAAATACCCCGATAAACACCTTTATGCCTGTTTGCTGAGCAAAGCCGATAAGCATTTAAGATAATTTCTAAATATCGTAAATAATTCAACAAAACCACCCATGTTTGGTTGCGATTGTACCAATTACAAAAATATTATCTGGGTTTCTAATTAAATATCTTATATCTTATATCTCGTATCTTATATCTTTTTCAACTTCTAATTTGTCAGTGTACCTCCTGATACGGAGGCGAACCATTTCAGTAAAAAAGGAGGAAGCTATGAAAAGTCGCTCTGCCCTGTTTCAAAAGCTGGAAGCGGGCGTTCGCTGGCTGTCCTCCGTGCACATCCCCCAGCTGGCGGCCAACACCGGCTATTTCATCGTGCTGTCCGTATTTCCGGCGCTGCTGCTGGTGCTCAGTGCCCTGGGCTTCACCGGGCTGAACCTGGAGGACCTTATGGAGCTGCTGGAATCTCTGCTGCCCCAGGCTATGATGGATATGGCTCGGCAGCTGGTATACAGCGTGTATGATAATGCCTCCGGCGCGGTAGCAGGCTTCAGCGCCCTGACGGCTCTGTGGTCCGCCAGCCGGGGAATCTACGGCCTGCTCACCGGCTTGAATGCCATCTACGGTGTGTCGGAGGATCGGGGCTTTGTGTATACCCGGTTCATCAGCGTGCTCTATACCTTTGCCTTTGAGATAGTGATCTTACTGACCTTGGTGCTCCATGTGTTCGGCAATGCCATCCTCTCGTTTTTGCAGGGGATGGATCACCCGGTCATCCGGCTCCTCATGAGCATCCTGGATCTGCGCTTTGTGTTTTTGCTGGTGCTGCAAAGCCTGCTGTTCACGGTGATGTTCATGGTTTTGCCCAACCGGCGCAACGGCTTTTGGGAGAGCCTGCCGGGAGGATTGTTTTCCTGCATCGGCTGGATGCTGTTTTCCAATCTCTATTCCGTCTATGTCACCCATTTTCCCAGCTACGCCAACATCTATGGTTCGGTATATGCCATTGCCATCAGTATGCTGTGGCTGTACTGCTGCCTGGAAATCCTGTTCTTCGGCGGGGCCCTGAATCGGCTGCTGATGAAGAACAGACCGGGGTAAGGAAGGACGGAAGAAAAATTTCAAAATAATTCCCCTTGTTTATCCCCTGTTCACAGGTGTATGATAGAAGAAAAGAAATCTTGGAAGAATTTGGGGATGATTTCTTGTGTTTGGATATGTGAACGCCAACTGGAAAGAGCTGACCCAGGCCCAGCAGGCGCGTTACAGTGCGGTTTACTGTGGCATTTGCCGGAGCATCCAGCAAAGAGCAAATGATCTGGCCCGGGTGACACTGCGCTACGACATGGCTTTCCTGGCGCTGCTGCATATGAGCCTTTATGAACCGGAGGAAACTGCCGGGAGGAACCGGTGCGTTCTCCATGTTCTGCGGCCCAGAGCCTGGGTGGCGAATCCCTGCGTGGACTATGCTGCGGATATGAACGTCGCCCTGGCCTACTACAAGGCATTGGACGACAAGCAGGACGAAAACAAAGCCTCCGCAAAGCTCCTGCTCCGCTCCCTGGAGCCCCATTTGAGCGCCATCCGGGAGCGCTGGCCCAGGCAATGCGATGCCATGAAGACCTGCATGGAGGAATTGAGCCGCATGGAGAGGGAAAACACCGCCAATCCCGATCTGCCCGCCTCCTGCTTCGGCCGGTTGATGGCGGAGCTGATGGTATATCAGGAGGATCAGTGGCAGCAGGCGCTTCGGAATTTGGGCTTTGCCCTGGGGCGCTTCATCTACCTGGCGGATGCCATGCTGGACTACGACCGGGATAAGCGAAAGAAGCAATACAATCCTTTCCTCGCCATGGGACAGGGACGGGACACCGAAAAATGGGAGCAATATCTGGTGCTCGCCATGGCCCGCTGCACCGAAAGCTACGAAAAGCTCCCCCTGGTGCAGGATAAGCCGCTGCTGGACAACATTCTCTACAGCGGCGTTTGGGTGCAATACAGAGCAAAGGTAAAAAAGGAGGAGACCAATGGTTGACGATCCCTACAAGGTACTGGGCCTCAGCCGCGACGCCAGCGACGAAGAGGTGAAGCGGGCCTACCGGGCCTTGGCCAAGAAATACCATCCGGACCTGAACCCCGGCGACCAGGAGGCCGCCCGGAAAATGCAGCAGGTCAATGAGGCCTACGATCAAATCAAAAACCCGGAGAAATATGCCCGGCAGACCGGCTCCTATGGAGGAAATCCCTACGGCGGCAATCCCTATGGCGGCTATGGCTACGGCGGCTACCAGCAGTGGGACGACCGCTCCTCCGCCGGTCAGGGCGATCAATATCAAACCTCGGCAGAGCAGTACATCCGCTACCGCCGGTGGTCCGAGGCGCTGAACGTGCTGCAGAACAGTCAGAACCGGAACGCCCGGTGGTACTATCTCAGCGCCCTGGCCAACGACGGCCTGGGCAATCAGGTGACCGCTCTGGAGCATATGCGAAAGGCTGTGAGCATGGAGCCGGACAACCAGGAGTACCTGTGGGCTCTGAGTCAGCTGGAAAACGGCGGCTCTGCCTACCGGCGTCAGGCGGGGAACTTCGGCGGCTTCTCTTTCGGTGGAAGCCCCTGCGGCGGCCTGTGCCTTTGCTATCTGGCCCAGCTGTTCTGCTGCGGCGGCCGTGTGCCCTTTTTCTTCTGCTGCTGAATATCAAAAACCCGCCTCTTTCGAGGCGGATTTTTTGATATTGGAAAGCATCAGGCGGCGTTTTGAGCCAGCCAGAGATAGTTTGCTTCCCGGGCTATCTTTTCGGCGTTCAGGTAATCCTTGGACTGCGCCAAACCGATTCCCACAATGTCCATGGTGCGCTGCCAGGAGTCGGTGCACTGGGCCAGGGTGCTTTCGTTGATGCCAAAGGCTTCCGCCCACTGATCCCGGCGGCTGTCGTCCAGGGGGAGGATCTCATACCGCTTGATGGTGGCGCTGCTGCGGACTACGGTGTTGCCGTTGGCGTCCACGGCCCGAACCCAGGTGGGGATCAGATCCACATCCTCCAAATACACAGTGCCGTCGGAATACTTGCTGAAGGTGATGGAGAACAGCACCCCGTCCTCGGTGTGAGCGGTGGAGATGCTTTTCAGCAGGCCCAGCCGCTGGTTGGAGACCGCGTTGCCCATGGAGTAGAGGCAGACGGTGCGGTGATCGGGGTCTACAGTGCTTTCCAAAAGCTCGATGGGCTCAACCACATGGGGATGGCCGCCGATGATCACATCCACGCCCATGTCGCACAGCTTCTGGGCGATTTCCTTCTGGCTGGCGTTGGCCTCCAGCTTGTACTCCTGACCCCAGTGGAGGTAGACCACAATGGCCTCGGCGCCGTCGGCTTTCATCAATTCCAGCTGGGTTTCCAGGTGATCGTACAGGGAGCTGGGGTCGGAATGGCGGAAGCAATTGATGAGATCGTAGCCTCCGGCCTGCATGGGATTGTAGTTTAGGGCGGGGGGATTGCCCGGACCGGTGGAATCCTCATAGGTATAACAGATCATACCGATGTTGATACCGTTGATATTCTGAACCACATATTTGGGCTCGTCGGCGGTGAGCATGGTGCCCAGGTTTTGCAGCCCCTTTTCTCTGACGGTGCGGATGGTTCGCTCAAAGCCTGCCTGCTGGCTGTCGTAGCTGTGGTTGCTGGCGGTGAGGAGCATATCAAAGCCCGCTGCTCTTGCCGCGTCCACCAGATCATCCGGACAGTTGAACATGGGGTTGCCCTGATAGGGCTTGGCGGTGCCGGCCAGGGTGGTTTCCAGGTTGGCAACGGCGTAGTCCGCGGCGGTGACGTACTCGGTGATGTAGGGGAAGATATAGCCAAAATCATAGGTGCCGTTTCCCTGATTGGCGGCATTGATCAGTCCGCTGTGCATCAAAAGGTCTCCGGTGGAGAGGATGGTGGCGGTGCTCACCACATGCTCCGGCTCCGGCGGCGCGGTGGTGGGCGGCTCCGTGGTGGGCGGCTGGGTGGTCTCCGCCTGGGTGGGCAGAGGGATGGTTTCGGTGGGAGCGGGCAGAGGCTCCTGGGGGGCGGTGGCAAGCTGTACGCAGAGATATACCAGAAGAGAGATGGCGGCAATGAGCAGGATGATCAGGGCAATCAGCACCTTACGCAGGCCGTCGCCCCGTCTCTTTCGTTTGGACATGGGTTTTCCTCCTGAGGATCGTTTTTTGTCACTATCATAATCGTTCTTCGGAAACGTGTCAAGGCGGTGAGGGATACATTCATATTCTGTTCATACAATTCCCGGCAAGCCGTGGTATGATATTGTCAATTTACGACAGGAGGCTTCGGCGATGACAAGACGGGAATTTGAAGTAAAGGATCCTGCGGTGATCCAAAATATTCTGGATGGGAGCAAGTTCCTCCACTTAGGCCTGGTGGACGACGGAATGCCCTATGTAGTGCCCATGAGCTATGGCTACAAAATGGAAGATGGAAAGCTGACGCTGTACCTGCACAGCGCGTCAAAGGGCTATAAGCTGGATGTGATTGCCAAGAATCCCAACTGCTGCTTTGAGATGGACTGTGGTGTGGAGCCCTTTGTGGGGAAGATTCCCTGCCAGTACGGCATCACCTACTATTCCCTCATGGGCCGGGGCAAGGCCGTCATGGTGGAGGATGTTAAGGAGAAGGAGGCCGCCATGACCCTTTTGATGAAGACACAGACCGGCAAGGATTTTACATTCAACGAGCGTCTGGTGTCCATTGTCAGCGTCATCCGCATCGATGTCACCGACTACACCGCCAAGCACCGGCCCCTGCCCGGCCAAGAGCCCAACCAGAAATAAGAGAAAATACCGGCCAGCCCATATGGACTGACCGGTTTTTCCTGGTGTTAACCCCAGGTCATATGGAGTTTTTTCTTATTCTTTGCACAGTCGGTGAGGTAAAGGTTGATGAGTGTCTGATAAGGAATGCCGGTGCTGTCGGATTCCCGACGGAAATAATCGATTGTATCGCTGTCAATGTTAATTGTGATCTGCTTTTTCAGCTTCTTTGCATAGGGATTCCTTTTGGCAGCGGAAAAATCATATTCTTCTCTCATAACGATCACCTCAATCGTGGTAGAATTTGGCTTCATTTCTTGTTGCTTGTCTGGCTGAAATCAACCGAATGACAGTGTCCGAAGCGCGATAGCAATGGCAGACCACCAGTAGATTTGCTTTCGATGAAAGCCCTAGGATGATAAAACGATCTTCCTCCTCTGAATGGTCGGGGTCGTCAATGACCAATGCGTTTTCATCAAAAAACACCGTCTTTGCCTCTTCAAACGAAATATGATGTTTCTTTTTGTTGATGGAATTTTTATTTTCATCCCACTCAAATTTTATTACTTCCATAATTATATTATACCTATATTTTATTGATTGTCAAATTATATTATAGGTATATTTTGTAAAAAACGTACCAACAAGAAACTGGCACATCATTATCCGCGAGAGAGGAAAATCCATGCGAAAACACATCAAGCTTCATCTTTTCGCAGATGGGAGACAATTTGACCATCACTGATTGTGATTTTGCGCGGGCATAAATTGGCAAACCCCTCGTCGTGCGTCACCAGGATGATGGTGTGTCCGGCTCGGTTCAAATCAAGCAGCAAATCCATGATTTCCTGTGCGGAAGTCCTGTCCAGGTTGCCGGTCGGCTCGTCCGCGAGGATGATATCCGGATGGTTGATAAGGGCTCGGGCAATTGCCAATAGGGCAAGGGCGAGATAGATGCCAAGCAAGGGTGCCGAGACAATAAACGGCCTGTCATTCCTGCAAGCGTCCTGCCACGACCATGGAATCGCAATCAGCAGCGGCAGCACTGCGGCGGGAACTGCACCGGAATCAGCCGGGACAGCTGACGGCGGGAGGCACCAACCTGCTGGATTATCCGCAGCATGGGGCCGCAGTCCCGGACATACCCCGAAAGGCGCACCCCATATTTATTCACCCGGAGCCCATTCGATCTCTTTGGCCCAGCTGTAGATCATGCCCACCAGCTCCTCGCCGGTTAAGTAGCCCTGAAACCACTGCTGGGTGCCCTCCGCGCTGCTGACCGCGATGACCGGGGAGGAATCGCAGATGGTGGCCACGCTGCCGTCCCGGGCAGCGAGGGTGATGATGCAGCTGGGGGAGCCGTAGCTTCTGGGCTCCGGAACCACCCGCCAGGTGTCCGTGCCGCAGATGACATCCTCAATGGGGCAGGGGGAGGCGGTGGAATAATCTTTGGTTCCCTTGTCCTCTACGGTGACATAAGTGGGATTGGCAAAGGGCAGCAGCTGCTTGATGACGCTGTAGCATTCCATGTATTCATCAGAGAGATACATGGCATTCTCCTCCTCATACTGCGCCACATCCAGGTTTTCAGAGAGGGCTTCCGGCACCTGGCGGACATTCTGGAACACATAGAGCCTTTCGTCCATCCGGCCTACAAAGGAATAGACCATTCTGCCGCTTGCCGGGTCGGAGAATTGGATGCCCCAGAGATTGTTGTTTACCCGGAAAATGCCGCTGGGATACCAGCCGGTGATGGGACAGTAGTTGTCTCGGAAGAACTCCCTGGCATATTCGGACGAGAAGTAGAGATGCTTTTCCACCTCGTCGGGCTCGGGCTGGCTATAGGCATCCACATATTCCCGGAAATAGTTCAGTGCCTCGTCCTCTTCGGTCAGGTGCACCCAGCCCTGGAAGCCGCTGCTTTGACAGGTCAGGTAGGCCCAGCTGCCGTTTCCGATGAACTCCCGCCGGGTGATGGTGCCCACCTCTCCGGCAGCGGCCTGGCCAATGATCCGACCCTGCTCGCTGGGACTGCTGTAGACATTGGTTTCCTGGGAGAAGGTGTAGCTTTCCGTGGACGCATTGGAAGCGCTGTTGTAGGTGATCTCCGTGTCTTGGGAGGCGACGTCTCCATGCTCAATGTAGCGCATACAGACCCAGCCGCTGCCGCTGATACGGCCCCACTCCAGATTGTCGGAGGTGACAACTTCAAAAATGCTGACCTCCGTGCCGGGCTCCAGGTAGCCCATCGTGCGGTGGAGTGTGCCCGGACCGGAGCGGACATTCACGTTGTCCGGGCCGGAAACGGTGCCGGTGATGACGGTATCCAGTGTGTTGGCCAAGAGGATCCAGCCCTGGGTTTTCCCATCCTGGCATTCTACCTCTCACCAGATATGATTGTCGATGGGCTGGGTTTCCAGAATGGTATAGTCTTCGTCAGGCGCAAGGGTACAGACAATTACCGAATCCTCGCTGGGGTTGCGGTACACGACAATCTCCTGGCGCTGGGACTGCTCGTCCGATTCCTCCAACAGAATCCAGCCAAAGGTCTTTCCGTCCTGACATTCCACATAGCCCCAGACACTATCACCGATGGGTTCCCGGCGAATGAGGGTATAGGCCTCGCCAGCCTCTGCCTGGGCCAATTCTCTGGACTGGAGGCTGGGGGAGCTGTAGATTTTGGCCTGCTGGGTGAAGCTGTGCTGTTCGCCGGAACCATCGTAGGTGGTGGGCTGCAAGGTGCCGGGAATGGTGTACTGGGTGGCTTCCAGGACTGCCTGGCCGTCCTCCTGACATTGGATGTAATTCATGTTGACCCATGTGTCTGGGCCGATGCTGCCCCATTGCTCGCTGCCGTCGGAGACGACCTCAAGAATGATGACCTCCGCACCATATTCCAGGAAGCCCACCGCGCTGTAGCTTGCGCCCGGACCGGAGCGGACATTCACCCGGTCTGCAGTGACGGTGCCGGAGAGGAAGGTGTCGGATTCGGAGCCTTCCATCATGGAAATCCAGCCCCGGGTCATCCCGTTATTGCATTCCACATAGGCCCAAATCTGATTGCCAATGGCTTTCCGTTCCAGAATGGTATAGTCCTCCTCGGGAGCAAGCTGGCACAGAACATGGGCTTCCTCACTGGGGCTGCTGTATACCTTGATTTCCGGGAGCGAGGGCTGCTCTTCCGCTTCCTCCAGGAGAATCCAGCCGAAGCTCATCCCGTCATTACATTCTACATAGCCCCAGACGCTATTACCGATGGGTTCCCGGCGAATGAGGGCATAGGCCTCGCCAACCTCTCCCTGGGCCAATTCTCTGGACTGGAGGCTGGGGGAGCTGTAGATTTTGGTCTGCTGGGTGAAGATGCCCAGCTCACCGGGGCTATTTAAGATGTCCTGGGAAATTTCCTGTCCTAGAATCATCCAGCCATGAGTCTTGCCGTCCTGGCACTCCACATAGGCCCAGAGACAATCGCCAATGGGCTGCGTGCTGAGGATGGTGTAGTCCTGGCCGGGAACAAGCTGATAGAGAATTCTGGCATCCTCGCTGGGACTGCTGTACACCGGGTATTCCTGGGGAACGGCGCTGTCCGTTACCCCGACTTCCACTTCGTTTGCCTCCGCCGGGTCGGTGAGGAAGCCCACCGCCAGCACCGTGCACAGCACCGCCGAAAGAATCATCACCCAGAATTTGGGCTTGCGGTAGTTCAGCACACCCTGGATTCGCTGCTTGACCCCCACCTCGCCAAAGGCCAGGGGGCAGGCGGCAATGGCGTGCCCTGGCAGACTGCATTGCAGCAGGGCGGCGGAATAGGCCTTTTTGTCCCCGGGGGTCATGTTTTTGATGACCGCCTCGTCGCAGGCCTGCTCAATGTCCCGGCAGAAGAGTATGTAAGCCAGAGCGCACAGGGGATTGAACCAGTAAACGCTGAGCAGGGCATACCCCAGGGGCTTCCACAGGTGGTCGCCCCGGCGCAGATGGGTCCGCTCATGGGAGAGCACCAGCCGGGTCGTTGCCTCGTCCATATCGGAGGGTAGATAGATTCTGGGACGGAAGATGCCCAGAATGAAAGGGGAGCGCACCTGGTCGCAGAGGTACAGCTTGTCTCCCACCCGAATGGAAACCTGTACCCGCTTGAGGATGCGGATGTAGCTGACCAGGGCGTAAATCACCATGACTGCCCCGCCGATCAGCCAGAGCACCGGCAGAGCCTCCTGCCAGGAAAAATGCTGGGCAGCAGCCGGGGCAGCTGTCTGCAACGCGGGCTGAGCCATTGGAATGTTGGCGATGATGGGTGTGATTTGTGTCGGGGCGGCGATTCGCTGGGGCACCAGGCTCATTTTGCTTTCCAGGGAGAACGGCATCACCAGCCGCACCGCTGCCAGGGCCCACAGCAGACAGGAAATCCACCGGGGTAGTTTTTTAATCAGGGGGCGCAAAAGAATCAGCGCCAGAATCATCCACCCGCCGGTGAGACTTTGCCGGGCGAGCTGGGTAAAGAATTCGTTCATCATCCTTCCTCCTTGTCAAACCGGTCCAGCATCCGCCGGATATCTTCTAAATCCTGATTGGTCAGCTTCCCGCCGGAGGCGAAAGCGGCGAAAAACGCGGGCAGGGAGCCGTCGAAATTTTCTGCCACAAAGCGCTGGCTCTGCCGGGCGTAGAATTCCTGCCGGGAGATCAGGGCTGTGACGGTGCCCCCCTGGTTCTGGAAAATCCCCCGGTCACAGAGCTTTTTCAGCACGGTGTAGGTGGTGGATTTTTTCCATTCCAGTTTTTCGGCGCAGAGCTTCACCAGCTCCCCGGAGCTTAACGGCGCATTTTGCCAGATCAAATCCGCAAACCGCGCCTCCACCGGGCCCAGTCTT
>JAXECZ010000112.1:0-3712 GCA_034104845.1 Faecousia sp.
GCCCTGCTGGATCATCTGCCCCAGGGAGTGCAGATCGCCGGTGAATTCCGCCGTGACCGGGAAGAGCCCCTTGCCGTCCTTGCCCTCGGATTCCCCAAAGAGCTGCTGCCACCACTTTCCAAACATCTGGAAGCCGGGCTCAAAGCTTTCAAACAGCTCGATGTGCTTGCCGTGGCGGTGCATCAGGTTCCGGATGGCGGCATAGAGCCACACGGGGTTTTCGTAGGAGCGCAGATCGTAGTGCTCCTTGGCATCCATGCTGCCGGACAGAACCGCCTGAATGTCTATCCCGGCCACTGCCATGGGAAGAAGTCCCACGGCGCTGAGGACGGAGTAGCGTCCGCCCACGCTGGGGGGGATGGAAAAGGTCTGCCAGCCCTCTTCATTGGCCATCTGCCGCAGGGCACCCTTGACAGGGTCGGTGATGGCATAGATTCGCTCTCTGGCGCCGTCGGTGCCGTATTTCCGCTCCAGCATCCAGCGCAGGGCCCGGGTGGCCACCGCAGGCTCGGTGGTGGTGCCGGACTTGGAGATGATGGCGATGGAAAAATCCTTTTCGTCCAGCAACCGGCAGAGCTCATTCCAATGCCGGGTGCTCAGACTGTTGCCGGCGTAGAAGATTTGAGGATCGCCCTTGCCCTTTCCTATGTTCCGGTTGGGCCCCTGGAGCAGCTCGATGGCAGCCCGGGAGCCTAAGTAGGAGCCGCCGATGCCAATGACCACAAATACGTCGCTGTTTGCCCGGATTTTTTCCGCGGCGGCCTGAATTCGCGCAAGCTCGGGGGTTACTTCCCGGGTTGGCAGATTCAGCCAGCCCAGGTATTCTTTTCCGGCTCCGTTTCCCTCTGCCAGGGTCGCGTGAGCTGCGGCGACTTCCTTTTCAATGGCCATCAAATCCGCGAACTCGACACTTCCCCAAACATTGGAAATGTCAATTTTTATCATAAATGGAACACCGTCCTTTCGCTGCCTTTCGGAGATGCGGTCCTGTGATCATCCGCCCAAAGCCCCATTGTAAAATTCCGATTTCACAATCAGCATATGAAACCCGATACCAGAAATACCAATTCGCTAAGCTTCCGACAAAAGCGGATAAGCAGATATTTGTATTTTACCGCAAAATCTCTCTGAACGCAAGACCGGATTCCATTACATTTCCATTAACAAAATCCCCTGCCGGCTGGCAGGGGATTTGCATGAGGGGAGTTGATTGCTTATTCGACATCCTGCAGGGCGTCGAAGCCTTCCTCGCCGGTACGAACCTTTACAACGTTCTCCACGTCGTAGACGAAGATCTTGCCGTCGCCGATGTGACCGGTGTAGAGAACCTTCTTGGCGGTTTCAATCACGGTGCGGACGGGAACCTTGCTCACGACCACATCCACCTGAACCTTGGGCAGCAGATTGGTCTCAACCGCAACACCACGGTAGTACTCCGGCTTACCGCCCTGGACACCGCAGCCCAGCACATGGGAAACGGTCATGCCGGTGATGCCCAGCTTGGTCAGTGCCGCCTTCAGCGCATCGAAGCGGGATTCCTTGCAGATGATTTCGATCTTGGTGAACTTGGGAGTGCCCTCGGTGAAGGTGGGTACCTTCTTCACGGGAATGGCCTCGGCCACGGGGACATCGGAGGAAATTGCCACGATGCCGTCGTCAGGGGCGTAGGAGGCAAACTTGTTCACGGCGGGAGCAAAATCGGGATAAGCACTGGGCAGGCCATGCTCGGTGATATCCAGACCGGTGATCTCCTCCTCCGGAGTGACCCGCAGGCCGTGGAGCTTGCCGATCAAGGTAAAGGTGATAATCATCAAAATGGCGGCGTAGGCTGCCACGGAGGCAACACCAAGCACCTGGATGCCCAGCAGCTTGAAGGAGCCGGTGTAGAGCAGGCCTTCCAGTCCCGCGGGAGCGGAGGGAGTGGCCAGCAGGCCCACGGCGATGGTGCCCCAGATGCCGTTGGCCATATGGACACCCACGGCACCTACGGGATCGTCGATGTGCAGCTTCAGATCCAGGACTTCCACAACCACCACGACCAGAATGCCGGAGACGATGCCCACCACGCTGGCACCAAAGGCATCCATGGCATCACAGCCGGCGGTGATGCCTACCAGACCGGCCAGGGAAGCGTTCAGACACATGGACACATCGGGCTTGCCGTTTTTCACCCAGGTGTAGATCATGGTCACCACCGTTGCCACGGAGGGGGCGATGGTCGTGGTCAGGAAGATGGAAGCCAGCTCGGAGGCGGAGGTGGCAGCGGCGCCGTTGAAGCCGTACCAGCCCAGCCAGAGGATGAACACACCCAGAGCACCCAGGGTGATGGAGTGACCGGGAATGGCATTGACCTTGATCACCTTGCCCTTTTCGTCGGTTACGTACTTACCGATCCGGGGTCCCAGGAAAATGGCACCTACCAGAGCGGCGATGCCGCCCACCATATGAATGGCGCAGGAACCGGCGTAATCATGGAAGCCGATCTGGGAGAGCCAGCCGCCGCCCCAGATCCAGTGGGCCTCAATGGGGTAGATGAAGAGGGAGATCACAGCGGAGTAGATGCAGTAGGCGGAGAACTTGGTGCGCTCTGCCATGGCGCCGGAGACGATGGTGGCGGTGGTGGCGCAGAACACCAGGTTAAACACAAAGGTGGAGGCTCCGGTGAAGCTGCCGTCTGCGGGACTGGCGATGAACTCTTTGAAGTTCGTCCACATATTCATGTTGGGAATGCCGATCAGACCAAAGAGTGCATCCTCGCCCATCATCAGGGTGTAGCCCAGCAGAGAGAACACCACTGTGCCGATACAGAAGTCCATCAGGTTCTTCATGATGATGTTGCCTGCGTTCTTTGCTCTGGTGAAGCCCGTCTCCACCATGGCAAAGCCGGCCTGCATCCAGAAAACCAATGCTGCACCGATCAAAAACCAGAATTCTACTGTCATTTTTCATTTCTCCTTTCGCCTGCCCCTTTTGGAAGCAGGAATAAAAAATGGGACAAGGGCTGCTTGCGTACATGCCGCAGAACATCCTTGTCCTGAAAAAGATAATGGCGTCTGAATTGGTTGCCCAACTCAGACGCCGTTGTCTATGGGGGTATTATAGTCAGGTTATCTAAATTTGTCAAGAGGTTTTTATAGAAAATGCTAATATTTCTTTACAGCATCTTTATAGCATATTGCTGTAGCCCATGAGGAAAGCGTCAACCTCCTTGGCGCATGCCCGGCCTTCGGTAATGCCCCAGACCACAAGAGACTGTCCCCGGCGGCAGTCACCGGCGGCGAAGATCTTGTCTGCAGCGGTGCGATAGCCGGTGGTGATCAGGTTGCCCCGGTTGTCTCTGGGCAGGGAAAAGGCGTCGGCCACATAGCTCTGGCAGCCGATGAAGCCTGCGGCAATGAGCAGCAGGTCACAGGGAAGCTCCTCCTCGCTGCCGGGGATCTCCACCATGCTCATTCGGCCGTTTTCCAGCTTTGGTTCCAGATGGACAATTTGAATGGAGACAATATGCCCCTCATCGTCGGCGTGAATTTCCTTGACGGTGGTCTGATAGATTCTGGGATCCTGGCCGAAAACGGCAATGGCCTCCTGCTGGCCGTAGTCGGTTTTCAGCACCCGGGGCCACTGGGGCCAGGGGTTGGATTCCGTGCGGCACACCGGGGGCTTTCCCATCATCTCCAGCTGGGTCACGCTGGCGCAGCCCTGACGGATGGAG
>JAXECZ010000150.1:0-6379 GCA_034104845.1 Faecousia sp.
CTGCACATACCGCCGCAGGGGACGGGCGCCGAACTCCGGGTTGTAGGCCGCGTCGATGATGGCACTCTTGGCCGCCTGGGTGACCTGGCAGGAAATCTGCTGCTGGGCCAGGCGCTGATTCAGCTTGTCGATCTGCAAATCAATGATCTTGGTCACATTCTCCCGGGTCAGAGGCTTGTAGAACACGATCTCATCCAACCGGTTCAGGAACTCCGGACGGAAGGAGCGCCGCAGCAGGGTCTGCACCTGCTCCTTGGCCTCGTCGCTGATATTCCCCTGATCGTCGATGCCGCCCAGCAGGAACTCAGAGCCCAGGTTGGAGGTGAGAATCAAAATGGTATTCTTAAAGTCCACGGTGCGGCCCTGGGAATCGGTGATGCGGCCATCGTCCAGCACCTGCAGCAGGATGTTGAACACATCGGGATGGGCCTTTTCCACCTCGTCAAACAGCACCACGCTGTAGGGCTTCCGCCGGACGGCCTCGGTGAGCTGGCCGCCCTCCTCATAGCCCACATATCCGGGAGGCGCTCCGATCAGCCGGGAGACGGAGAATTTCTCCATATACTCGGACATATCGATTCGCACCATGTTACTCTCGTCGTCAAAGAGGGCTTCGGCCAGTGCCTTGGCCAGCTCCGTTTTGCCCACGCCGGTGGGCCCAAGGAAGAGGAAGGAGCCAATGGGCCGGTTGGGATCCTGAATGCCGGCCCGGCTGCGCTGGATGGCCTCGGTAACGGCGGTGACGGCCTCGTCCTGGCCCACCACCCGCTTGTGGAGGGTTTCGTCCAGGGTCAGCAGCTTCTCCCGCTCCCCCTGTACCAGCCGAGACACGGGAATGCCCGTCCAGCGCTCCACGATTCTGGCAATTTCGTCCTCAGTGACCCGATCCCGAAGCAGATTGTCCTCCCGGGCGGAGTTCACCTTCTGCTCTTCCTCCGCCAGCTTCCGCTGGGCCTCGGGCAGACGGCCATATTTCAGCTCGGCGGCCTTTTCCAGGTCATAGTTCTGCTCGGCGGCCTCGATTTGACGGTTCAAGTCCTCGATGGTCTCCCGCAGCTGCTGCACCCGGCCGATGGCGTTCTTTTCGTTCTCCCACTGGGCCTTCATGGCGTTAAAGGAATCCCGTTCCTCCGCCAGCTCCTTTTGCAGCTTCGCCAGGTTGGCCTTGGACAGCTCATCGTCCTCCTTTTTCAGGGCGGCTTCCTCGATCTCCATCTGGATGATCTTCCGGGACACCGCGTCCAGCTCCGTGGGCATGGAGTCCATTTCGGTTCTGATCTGGGCACAGGCCTCGTCCACCAGGTCGATGGCCTTGTCCGGCAGGAACCGGTCAGTGATATACCGGTGGGACAGGGTCGCGGCGGCGATGATGGCGGAATCGGTGATTTTCACGCCATGGAACACCTCGTACCGCTCCTCCAGACCCCTGAGGATGGCAATGGTATCCTCCACCGTGGGCTCATTCACCTGCACCGGCTGGAACCGGCGGGCCAGAGCGGGGTCCTTTTCGATATAGGTGCGGTATTCGTCCAGGGTGGTAGCGCCGATGCAGTGGAGCTCGCCCCGAGCCAGCATGGGCTTGAGCAGGTTGCCCGCATCCATGCTGCCCTCGGTTTTGCCCGCGCCCACGATGGTATGCAGCTCATCGATGAACAGCAGAATCCTCCCCTCGGACTGCTTCACTTCATTCAAAACAGCCTTCAGCCGCTCCTCAAATTCCCCCCGGTATTTGGCACCGGCCACCAGTGCGCCCATGTCCAAAGCGAAGACGGACTTATCCTCCAGCGCCTTGGGCACGTCCTTTTTCACAATTCGCTGGGCCAGCCCCTCGGCGATGGCGGTTTTGCCCACGCCGGGTTCGCCGATGAGCACCGGGTTATTCTTGGTTTTCCGGGAGAGAATGCGGATGACATTCCGAATTTCCTCATCCCGGCCGATCACCGGATCCATCTTCTGCTCCCGGGCCCGCTTCACCAGGTCCGTGCCGTATTTTTCCAATGCATCATAGGTACCCTCGGGGCTGTCGGTGGTGACCCGCTGGTTCCCCCGAACGGCCTGCAATGCCTTCATCACCTGGTCGGCGGTGATCCGGTAGGTACTGAACAGGTTCCGCACACCCCCCTGGGCGGCATCCAGCAGACCCAGCAGCAGATGCTCCACGGAGATGAAGTCGTCCTTCATGTGCTCCGCCCGGTCCTGGGCGGCGATGAGGGCCTGGTTCAGGTCGTTGCTGATATAGATTTTGTCCGCCTCCCGGGCGCCGGTGACCCCGGGGAGCTTGCGAAGCTCCGCCTGGGCGGCGGCCTGCAGGCTTTCCACAGTGATATCCATTTTCCGCAGCAGCTGAGGAATCAGCCCTCCATCCTGCTGCAGCAGGGCAGTGAGCAGATGAATTTGCTCCAGCTGCTGATGGTTGTTGCGAATGGCCAGATTCTGTGCGCTCTGAATGGCTTCCTGAGATTTTTGCGTAAAGTTCTGAAGATTCATAGCGATCCTTCCTTTCTACTTTTAGCACTCTCGCAATGGGAGTGCTAAATCATTTGTCTCTACTATACCCCATTTTTAAAAAAAGTCAAGGGTCGAAAAAAATTGTTTACAAATCCATGGCGCTTCAGCATTTCGGCCCCAGCAACACGCTTTGATAAATTGGAATCCATCTCCAACCTGACAAAAACCGCTGCGGCAAAACCCGCAGCGGTTTCTGTTATTCTTCGGCAGAACGGAAGCCGGTGCCGTGATAGGTGACCTGTCCGGCATCGCCGCTGACCCAGGAAACATCCTCCAAGTCAGAAAATGCGGTGTCGGTTCCGGCATAGGCCTCCAGAGTCCGGATGGCCAGCTCAGCCATGGTGAGCTCCCGGGAGAGGGTATTCAGGCTACCGCAGGCGGCATGGAGCAGGCCGCTGTCATTGAGATAGGGGCCGAGCACCGTGCCGTCGGCATAGGTGTAGTAGTTCACCGAATCCTTATCCAGCACGGGGAAGCTGCGGCAGGAGACCACGGTGCAGGGGCCGTCGTACAGAGCGGTGGCCAGCTGACGGGTCTCCCCCTCTGCCAGGTCGAACACGTTCAGTCCGAATTCCTCGCCGCACATGGCCCGGCTGAAGCCGTCGAAGCTGGTGACATAGCCGTTCACATAGCCCTGCTCCGTGAGCGTATCTGCCACCGCATCACAGAGAAAGGCATTGAGCAGCAGCCCCAGATCCACAAAGCTTTCCAACCCGTTCTCTCTGGCATAGTCCAGATACTCCGGGGATACCTCCAGCCGCAGGGTGTTTTCCTGCAGCAGCTTCACCTGCACTGACTCCGGGTCCATGGCAAACCGGGCAATTTCCGCCGCGAACTGCGCCAGCTCCGGCGTGCGGGCGGGGTCGAATTTCTCCGCCTCCTCGTCATAGCTGCAGGCGAACAGGCTGCGGTACTGCTCCAGCAGAGGGGCAAAGTAAACCAGGCGGCTGTCCTCCAGGGTCTGAAAGGCGGCATACAGCAGCGGATCCACAGCCACGGCGGTATTAGGCTGGCTGTTCAGGGTGTATAGGTTAACATAATTCTCGACAGGCACATTGGACAACACCCGATAGCCGTGATCCAGGGTCTCGCCGTAGTGGGCGGACACCGCCTTTAATTCCGCGCTGGCCGCCATATCCGTCTGGCCGATGTTGTAGCAAAGAATAAAATCCTGGGCGATGCCGGTTTCCGGATTGGCGGGTTCCACCTGCTGCCAGCCGGTTTGGGTGGAGACCAGGCTGTTGACCACCCCGCTGAAGGCCAGGGATGCCACCAAAATGGCAATTCCCACAATCATCAGCCGCAGAGCGAGCTTTTCCGTGGTCAGCTCCACCCGCTGCTTTGGCCGGAGGGCCGGCTCACTTCTTCTGGAATATCGGGACATATTGGGCTCCTTTCTTTGGTTTTAGACTTTGTTTCCTATGATGACGCCCCCTCAGCTGAGGGGGCGTTGAATGGCTAAAGGATCGCCAATAGCAGCAGCAAGCCGAACAGAAGCAGCAGCACCAGCCGGAAAATCAGGCCGGCAACGGCACCCTTTTTCAGTGCCCGGAAATTCCGCAGATAATTCTTGCTCCTGAACACCATACCCACGAGCAGCCCCAGGATGGGCAGCAGGAATGCCAGGAACCGATAAAAGAAGCTGCCGGTATCGTGGACGGGGTGATCCAGGATGATCTCCTGATGGGCGTCACTCTGGGGCTTCTCCGCCTCCGCCTTTGCCTTTTCCTCCGGGGTGAGGATGGTGATGGACTTGAGCTTTTTCCCCTCGGCCCGGAGCTTTTTGTACCGCTCGATCTCCGCCTTGTTGCCATAGACAAAGTGGTTGTGGCCAATGTCCACCATCTCCGGCTTGTCCAGGTCGTAGTCGTGGATGCTGGGGTCGTAGGTGAAGAGCTCCTTGTTCTTCTCCAGCACCGGATCCGGGATGGGAATGGCGGAAATCAGGCTGTGGGTATAGGGGTGCATGGGGAAGTTAAAGAGCTCCTCCGCCTCGGCGATCTCCACGATTTCCCCTTTGTAGATGATGCCGATCCGGTCGGAGATGAACCGGACAATGGACAGGTCATGGGCAATGAACAGATAGGTGGTGCCCTGCTCTCTCTGGAATTTTTTCAGCAGGTTCAGCACCTGGGCCCGGATGGAGACATCCAGGGCGGAGATGGGCTCGTCGGCCACCACCAGCTCCGGCTCCATGACCATGGCACGGGCCAGACCGATGCGCTGCCGTTGGCCGCCGGAAAACTCATGGGGATACCGGGTCAGATGCTCCGGCAGCAGACCTACCTCTTTGATCATATTGTCCACCTTGGCAACCCGGTCGGCCTCGTCCTTATACAGGTGGAAATTGTAAAGTCCCTCAGAGATGATATAGTCCACGGTAGCCCGCTCGTTCAAAGAGGCGGCGGGATCCTGGAAGACCATCTGCACATTGCGGATGACCTCCCGATCCAGGCTCCGGGGAATATTGCCGGAGATGCGGACGCCCTTATAGAGAATCTCACCGGCGGAGCAGGGGTTCACCCGGATAACGGCCCGCCCGATGGTGGTCTTGCCAGAGCCGGACTCGCCGATGAGGGAAAAGGTTTCGCCCTTGTAGATATCAAAGGAGGCGTTCTTTACCGCCTTGAAGGCCTTGTCCCCCTTTCCGAAGGTGATGTCCACATTTTTCAGGGACACCAGCACCTCTTTGCCGGTGTTGGGGTCGATGGGGCCATGCTCCGGGAAATGTTTGGCAGTTGCGTCTTGTGCATTACTCACGTTGCATAACCTCCTTTTCAGATATTAAAGGCTGCCAGAAGCTTTTCATGGAGATTCTGGATGGCCTCGGGCTTTTCCACCTTGGGAGCTCTGGGATCCAGGAGCCAGGTTTTGGCGAAGTGGGTTTCGGAAACCTGGAACATGGGCGGATCCATCAGGGTGTCAATTTTCAGGCAGTAGGGATTCCGGGGAGCAAAGGGATCGCCCACGATGGTGTTATACAGGGACGGGGGCGTTCCGGCGATGGAATACAACGTGGTATTGCGCTGGGCCAGCTGGGGCAGGCTGGACAGCATAGCCCAGGTGTAGGGGTGCCGGGGGTCGTAGAACACGTCCTCCACGGTGCCCAGCTCCACGATCTGACCGGCATAGAGCACGGCCACCCGGTCGGCAATGTTGGCCACCACGCCAAGGTCATGGGTGATGAACACGATGGTATAGCCGAATTCCTTTTGCAGATCCTTGATGAGCTTGAGGATCTGGGCCTGAATGGTCACGTCCAGAGCAGTGGTGGGCTCGTCGCAGATAAGGATTTTGGGCTGGCAGGAAAGGGCGATGGCGATGACGATCCGCTGCCGCATACCGCCGGAATACTGGAAGGGGTAATCGTCAAACCGGTTCTCGGCATTGGGGATGCCCACCTTTTTCATCAGCTCAATGGCCCGGATCCTGGCCTCCGTTTCGGAGCAGTCCTGGTGCTTGAGGATGATGGAGGTGATTTGTTCGCCGATGGTGATGATGGGGTTCAGGGAGGTCATGGGATCCTGGAATACGGTGGCGATCCGCTTGCCCCGAATCTGGGCCAGATCCTTGGCATACTTCACGTTTGCCAGGTCGAAGATGCATTTGCCGTGGAGCTGACCGGCTGTTTCGTCCAGCAGCTTCACCCGGAAGATGGCCGGGGCAAACACATCGTTGCGGACGGTGTCGTCGTTCAGGTCAAGGCCCTGACGCATAGCCTCCTTCAGGTAGGACTGGAGCTTAATGACCAGCTTATGCCGGGTAATATAGTCGTATCTGCCCACGGACAGATAGACCTCCTTGGCAATTTCCAGGTTCCGGTCCTTCTGGGCCTGGGTGATGGGGGCGGCGCAGAGAGAGGCATACTGCT
>JAXECZ010000158.1:0-7511 GCA_034104845.1 Faecousia sp.
TCGGAGATGACGTAAACATCGTGCTTTTGGAACAGCTCCATGGCCCGCTCCAGCTCCCAGCGCTCCCACACCCGGCCGCAGGGGTTGTGGGGGGAGCAGAGGATGGCGGCGTGAATTTTGTTCTGAAGGATTTTTTCCTCCATGTCCGCGTAGTCCATCCGCCACACGCCCTCTGCGTCCTGCCGGAGAGGGGAGTGGACGATGTTGTAGCCATTGTCCCCCAGGGCGTGAGTGAAGCCCACATAGGTGGGAGAATGGACCAGCACATTGTCTCCTTTGGAGCACAGCACATTCAAGGCGCTGACCACCCCGCCCAGCACACCGTTGGCATAGCTGATGTACTCCGGCTTCAAATCTACATTGTGGTGGCGCTTGTGCCAGCGGAGGATGCCGTCATAATATTCCTGCCGCAGGGAAAAATAGCCAAAGGCCGGGTGCCGGGCCCGACGGATCATGGCATCCACCACCGTGGGCACCGTGGCGAAATTCATGTCCGCCACCCACATGGGGATCAGGTCGAAGCCGGGCTTGCTGGGCATTTGGGGCGGCTGCTCCACGGCAATGGCATCCATCCCTCGCCGGTCCATAACGGTGGTAAAATCGTATTTCATAGGAATCCTCCAATTTGATGCTTCAAAATATGCTTATGGGTTTGCCGAAGCCATCGCTGTGGGGCCCCGGGAGACCGCAAAAGGAAAGATATACAAAATGATTATAGAGTCTTCCGGGGAAAAATGCAAGGCCCAGGTGCATTGGAATGAAAAACTAAAAAAAAGAATTGCAATGCGGTAGGGGACTTGGTATACTTAGATATCATGGGAAGATTTGGGATAACAACAGATACATCACCTTGGAGGGATAGAGAATGACTGTTACCAACCTTGTGGAACTGCTGGGCGGCCTGGGCGCGTTCCTGTTCGGCATGAAGTACATGGGCGACGGCCTGGAGCTGGCAGCCGGCTCAAAGATGAAGGATCTGCTGGAAAAGCTTACCAGAAACCGCTTTTTGGGCTTCCTGCTGGGCATGTTTGTCACCGTTGTGATTCAGTCGTCCTCCGCCACCACGGTGATGGTCATGGGCTTTATCAACGCCGGTATTATGGACCTGGCTCAGGCCACCGGTGTGATTTTTGGCGCAAACATCGGCACCACCATCACCAGCGTCCTCATCGCTTTGGATGTGTCCGGCATTGCGCCCTTCTGCATCTGCGTGGGCGCCTTTATGATGCTCTACTCCAAAAAGGCCAGGGTCAAGCACATCGGCCAGGTCATTCTGGGCTTTGGCCTGCTGTTCCAGGGCCTGCACACCATGAGCGGAGCCATGAAGCCCCTGGGCCAGGTGGCCTGGTTCCAGAATTTCATTGCCGGCGCCAAGAACCCCATTCTGGGCATCCTGGTGGGTGCGCTGATCTGCGCGGTGATTCAGTCCTCCTCCGCTGCCGTGGGCATTTTGCAGGCACTGGCACTCCAGGGGCTGATGCCGCTGCACTTTGCCTCCTATCTCATCTGCGGCATCAACATCGGCTCCGCCATGCCCACCATCCTGGCCTCCATGAGCGCCCGGAACAATGCCAAGCGGGCCGCCATGATTTATCTGATCTACAACGTGGTGGGCGGCGTGGTCATGACCCTGGTCACCATGCTCCTGCCCTATACCGACCTGGTGGAGCGGCTGATTCCGGATCCCATGTTCCAGGTGTCGGTGGTGCATATCCTCTTCAAGGTGGTTTCCGCAGGCATCCTGCTGCCCTGCACCAACCTGGTGGTAAAGCTGACCTACAAGCTGATTCCCAAGCAGAAGCACGAGGATGCCGCCCGGCTGGAATTCATCGATGTGAATCTGGTGGGCAACCCCAGCGTTTCCCTTTTGCAGATTCGTAGTGAGGTGGAACGGATGAGCAAGCTGGTGGGGGAGAACATCAGCCTGGCCATGGACGGTGTGCTGAACAATCAGGTTCGCAACGCCCAGACCATTACGGAAAACGAATCCGTTATCGATTACCTTACCGATGCCATCAGCGATTATCTGGTGAAATTCAACGTTCATGAGCTGTCCACCCAGGAGGCCATGTACGTCAACCGGGTCTATCAGGCGCTGAATGATTTGGAGCGTATCGGCGACTATGCCGAGCATCTGCTCCATGTGAATGAGCGCAGCACCGAAAAGAACGTGACCTATTCCGAGGTGGCCAGGAGCGAAGCCCTGGAGCTCTACAACAATGTGAAAGAGCTCTACACCAACGCCACCGCCCGGTTCTACAGCCAGGACATCGGCATTGACGAATTGAAGCACCTGGCCCGGCTGGAGCGTGAAAACCGGAAAAAGGCCAAGCAGGCCCAGCAGAACCACATGGATCGGTTGCGGGCGGGGGAGTGCTCGGTTGAGGCGGGTATTATGTTCGGCGAGGTGCTCAACAGCCTGAACCGAATCGGCGGCCACTCCATCAACATCGCGGAGGCTGCCGTGACCCAGCAGAGCGGGAAAATGTTCTGAAAACTCCCACAGCCCCCCTTTGCACAAAGGGGGGCTGTGGCTTCAGTAAGTTAAACTTAAGAAAGGAAGCGATTGCAATGGCGGAATATGAGCTGGTGCGGGAGATCAAGAACCTGTGCCGAAACAACCAGATGCGGGATGTGTTTTTTGAGGAGGTAACCTGCGACGACCCGGCGGAATATGTGAAAAACGTCCTCAAGGGAACCGATATCCAGATTACCGCCCAGGGCAGCGGTGACAGCGTTACCATCCACGCCGTGTGCGACGGCCTGATTCAACAATTCGTGTTTACCAAAATCTGACCCCTTGGATATCCCCTCAGGCGTGAATCCGGCGGAGCTTTGGGGCCCAATAGGCATTTCCGTAGATCAGGATTTCCCCCAGCAGCACCACCGGGAGGGCAGCAACGATATCCACCACGGAGTGCTGCTTCACAAAGGCGGTGGACAGGCATACCAAAATGGAGAAAACGGTGACAAGCAGCTTCACGGGCTTGCTCAGATGTTCGTCCTTCAAAACCACGCTGACAATGGCCAGGGAATAGGCCACATGGAGCGACGGGCAGACGCCGGTGTTGGTATCAAAGGCGTAGATGATGCCCAAGACCCAGGTGAAGAAATTTTCCCGGGGAAAGACCTCCGGCCGCAGGTCCTGACGGCTGGGGAAGAAGATGTAGCAGGCCATGGCTACCATCTGGGTGGTGAAGATGTAAAGATCCAGCTGCCGGAACCGATTAACGTCATAGAGGAAATAGTACAATAGGCTCCCAAACACCAGAACGTACCAGCCTGCATAGAAAATCAGAAAAAACTCGTTAAAAGGGATGATATCGTCTAAAAAGCAGTGGATCGCGTGGCATTTTTCCGCCGGGATCAGATTTTCCGTCAGGAAAAACAGGACAAAATAGATCAGCCAGGTAAACCACAGCTTCACATGGGCAAATTGGGGCTCCCCCATCCGGGAGAGGCGGAACTGCCGATAGTCAACCATCGGTCTTTTCAACTTCAAACACCTCACAGGGCAGATTTTTGGGATATTGCTTGGGAGAAATGTTTCGGTAGGGAATGACGGTGTGCAGGGGCTGGACATAGGCCATGGAAGTGATGGAATCCATCAGCGCCTGCTTGATCCGCTGCCGCTCTGCGGCCTTGGGGACATCCGGGTCGAAGCGGATGCTCTGGCCAAAGACGATCTTTTTCAGCTTGGGAGCCAGGTACATGGGCACGAAAGAAAGCCGCTTGCCGGTTTTGTTGTAGTACATCCGGGCCAGGTCGATGAACCGGTCCTGAAAGTCGTAGAGAATGTTGTTATATTCTCTCCGGCATTCGGGGAAAATCACCAGATGGAAGCCGTTCTGGAGTGTTTCCAGGGAGCGGCGGAAGGTGGTCAGGCAGCGGCTGTCGTGGTAGACGGGGATGGTTCTGGCATGGGTCATGAGGTATACCGCGGGATGTTTGATCAGCCGGCTTGCCAAACGGAAAAACCACTGGGTATACCGGGGCTTTTCGGACCAGAAGTCCTCAAAGGCATAGTCCGAGACCTCATTTTTGTCCATCATCTGCCAGGCGCACCAGGTGTAGTGGGGAAAGGGCAGACGCTCCTCGGTGATGATGGGCCCGTGAATCTGGGCGTGGTTGCCCACGACGATGCAGGGCTCCTCCGGCAGATTGGAAAGGCCCTCCAGCTCCATGGCGGGATAGACCAGATCCACCGCCCGGCGGATGATTTTGCAAAGCAGCGGTTCTTCAATGTGCTCCATGGCCGAAGCCTCCTTTCCCTTTTTCCTTATTCTGCCATGGATTTCTAAACCGAAACGAAACTCTCTCCATCATAGCACAGCCTGGGAAAAAGGAAAGCTTTTTCTTCCGACATCTTTCGGCATTGCTGTTTTGGCAATGACAAAATCCTGTACAATTCGCTGTAATTCCTTCTGATTCCCTGGGAATTTCTGAGTAATGCGGAAATTCTTTTTCATTCCCCATACTTTTCCTTGACAAATCCTTTGAAATACATTAACTTATATATGTACGAAACTATACGAAACTTTCCGGAACGGATGGCCCGCTGCCGCCGGTGTGGGAAGCTGCCATTTTATTTTGATAAGAAACTGAGGTAATTTTTCATGAGAAGCAGCGGTATTCTGATGCACATTACCAGCCTGCCTGGCAAATACGGCGTGGGCACCATGGGTGAGCAGGCTTATAAGTTTGTGGATTTTCTGAAAAAAGCCGGTCAGAGCAATTGGCAGATCCTGCCCCTGACTCCCACCGGCTTTGGCGATTCCCCCTATCAGTCCTGCTCCACCTTCGCAGGCAACCACTATCTCATCGACCTGGATACCCTGGTGAAGCAGGGACTGCTGAAGCAGGAGGAGCTGGATGGCATTCGCTGGAATGTCACCGAGGAAAAGGCGGACTTCGGCCTGCTGTACAACAGCCGGCTTAAGGTGCTGCGCCTGGCCTTCGGGCGGTTCACCCCGGATGCAAGCTACGAGACCTTCTGCGCCGAAAACAGCAGCTGGCTTCCGGATTTTGCCCTGTTCATGTCGCTGAAAACCAAATTCGGCGGCAAGCCCTGGTATCAATGGGAGGAAAAGCTGAAATTCCGGGATCCCGACGCCATCTGGGCCGCCCGGGGAGAGCTGAAAGAGGAAATCAGCTTCTATAGCTTTGTTCAGTACCTGTTCTTCCAGCAGTGGAACGCCCTGCATAAGTATGCCAACCAGAACGGCATCTCCATTATCGGCGATGTGCCCATCTATGTGCCTCGGGATTCCGTAGAGGCCTGGAGCAGCCCGGAGCTGTTCCAGATGGACGAGAAGCTGGATCCCAAGGCTGTTGCCGGGTGCCCGCCGGATGCTTTCACCGCTGATGGTCAGCTCTGGGGCAATCCCCTGTACCGTTGGGATGTGCTGGCCGCTGACGGCTACAGCTGGTGGATCCGCCGGCTGGAGGCTGCGGGCAAGCTCTATGATGTGGTGCGGATGGATCATTTCCGGGCTTTTGCCGGCTATTGGTCCGTGCCCTTTGGGGATAAGACCGCCAGGGGCGGCAAGTGGATCACCGGACCGGGGATGGCGTTTATCTCCGCCGTGAAAGAGGCGCTTCCGGAGCTAAAGCTCATCGCCGAGGATCTGGGCTACCTGACCCAGGATGTGCTGGATCTGCGGGATGCCTCCGGCTATCCCGGCATGAAGGTGCTGCAGTTCGCCTTTGATTCCAGAGAGCCCTCCGACTACCTGCCCCACACCTACACCGCCTGCTCCGTGTGCTACACCGGCACCCACGACAACATGACCACCCGGCAGTGGCTGGAAAGCGGTACCCCCGAGATGCAGAAATACGCCAAGGAATACATGCGCCTGAGCCAGGAAGAGGGTATGGTCTGGGGTGTGATCCGCACCGCTATGAGCAGTGTTTCCGATACCTGCGTGGTGCCCCTCCAGGATTACCTGGATTTGGGAGCCGAGGCCAGAATGAATTTCCCCGGAACCACAAATTCCAACTGGACATGGCGGGCAAAAGATGGTATGATTACAGACAGTCTGGCTGAGAAGATTCGTCATCTCACCGCGCTGTATGCCCGTCTGGGCAGTCAGGAGCCCAAAAAGCCCGCTGCCGAAGAGCCGGAATCACAAATACAATCCCATAGGGAATAAAGGATAATCCGTGAATATCGTTTTGAAAGATTGGAGAAGAAAAATGAGCTATAACTGCATGAACATTCTCAAATGGACGGAGTCCCAGCTGAAGTACACCTATGATGTGTCTTTGCAGGAGGCCACCCCCCAGGAGCTCCATGAGGCCCTGGGCCAGGCGGTGATGATGTCCATTGCCGACAACTGGAGCAACAGCAAGCGGGCCCGTCTCCATGAGCGGAAGGCCTACTACATCTCTGCCGAGTATCTCATTGGCCGGCTGGTGTACTCCAACCTCTACAATCTGGGCATCCTGGATGAGATGAAGCAGCTCTTCGCCTCCCGGGGCGTGGATTTGGCGGTGCTGGAGGATATCGAGGATGCCGCCTTGGGCAACGGCGGCTTGGGCCGCCTGGCTGCCTGCTTCCTGGACTCTGCCGCTTCCATCAATATCCCCCTGTCCGGCTACGGCCTGCGGTATAAATACGGCCTGTTCAAGCAGAGCTTCGACGCCGAGGGCAGTCAGAAGGAGGCCGCCGACGACTGGAGCAAATACGGCGACCCCTGGTCCTATCGCCGGTACAACCACACCGTCAAGGTGAAATTCCCCGACCATACCGTGCTGGCCGTGCCCTACGATGTGCCCATCATCGGCTATGGCACCAATAACATCAACACCCTGCGGCTGTGGCAGTGCGAGCCCGAGACTCCCCTGGACTTCAGCGCCTTCAACGACCAGGATTACCTCCGGGCCCTGGCGGAGAAGAACAAGGCCGAGGATATCACCCGGGTGCTGTATCCCAACGACTCCACCTGGGAGGGTAAGCGGCTCCGCATCAAGCAGCAGTATGTGCTGTCCTCCGCCTCCCTGCAGGATATGCTGCGAACCTTTAAGGTTGCCCATGGCAGCGATCTGTCCCACTTTGCCGACTTCTACGCCGTGCAGCTGAACGATACCCATCCCGCCATGTCCATCCCCGAGCTCATCCGTCTGCTGATGCTGGAGGGCATGGACTTTGAGCAGAGCTTCTCCATCGCCCAGCGCACCTTCTCCTACACCAACCACACCGTCATGAGCGAGGCCCTGGAAAAGTGGCCCCTGGATCTGCTCCGCAGCGTGGTGCCCGAGATCGTGGACATCATTGTCCGCATCGACGAGCGGCTGAAGCGGGAGAACCCGGGCCTGTTCATCGTGAAGGACAACACCGCCCATATGGCCAACCTCAGCATCTATGTGGGCTCCTACGTCAACGGCGTGGCCGCCATCCACACCCAGATCCTGAAGGACGACTGCTTTAAGGACTGGTACCACATGTTCCCCCAGCGGTTCCAGAACAAGACCAACGGTGTCACCCCCCGGCGCTGGCTGGGCCTGTGCAA
>JAXECZ010000171.1:0-8159 GCA_034104845.1 Faecousia sp.
CTACAACGACCATTGCCTGACATCTTTGGCTTAACGCGGATGCTTCACTTTGCCTACACTCTGTTGCTCTACATATTGTATCAAATGTTTTCAAGTAAGTAAACTGTTTTTTTGCAAAATTGACGCATTTTTTCCACAAAATTTCTGTGGAGGTGGTCTGCGAAACCATACAAACTGGCAAATCGGGTGAAATGTGCTCCTCTGTGACCCATTTTTCCAGGGATTCCACGTCCGCAAACACCTTGCAGTGGCTGCACCAGCCGGCAATTCCCTCCACCTCCGGATGGGTGGGGGTGCCGATAATGATGGGCAGCTGCCCCGCTTCCTCTGCCTGGGCCACCAGCTTATGAATCCGTTTCACAAAGGGGCAGGTAGCATCAATGATGGCCGCGCCCTGCTTTTCCAGCCGCTGGTAGACCTCCTTGCTCACACCGTGGGAGCGGATGATGACCGTATCCTCCGAAGCTGCTTCCTCCGGCTGCTGAATCACCCGTACTCCCATTTCCTGAAACCGATTCACCACATGCCGGTTATGAATAATGGGGCCCAGGGTGACAGTGTGCTTTCCCTCCTTGGCGGCATTTTCCACCAGCTCCACCGCCCGGCTCACACCAAAGCAGAAGCCGGCGCTTTTGGCGACTGTGACACTCATAGGCCCGCTTTCTCCCGGACGATTTCCCGGATAGCGGCTACGACCTCATCCACGGTCATTTCCGAGGTATCCACCTTGATGCAGTCCCGGGCCATTTTCAGGGGAGCGATTTCCCGATGGGTGTCCTGGTAATCCCGCTGCTGGATTTCTTTCAGCACCGTTTCATACTTTGCCTTCTGTCCCTTGGCCAGCAGCTCCTGGCAGCGCCGCTTTGCCCGAACCTCGGCAGAGGCGGTGAGGAAGATTTTCACCGTGGCCTTTGGAAGAACCACGGTTCCGATGTCCCGCCCATCCATAATCACATTGTACTGCTTTGCCAGATCCCGCTGCATGTCCAGCAGCATTTCCCGCACACAGGCATGGGCGGAAATCAGGCTGGCTTTCTGGGAAATATCCTGGGTACGGATGTCTCCGGTGACATCCATGCCGTTCATGATCATGTGCTGCAAACCGTCTTCATCGTATTCGATGCCCACGGTGAGCTCATCGATATACCGGTTGACCCCGTCCGCATCCTTGGGGCTGACACCCCAGAGATCCATGAAATAGGCGACTGTGCGGTAGATGGCCCCGGTATCCACATAGCGGAAGCCCAGCTGGGACGCAAGCTGGCGGGCAATGGTGCTCTTCCCTGCTCCGGCAGGTCCGTCAATGGCGACAGATACTGTTTTCATAGTGATATTCATCCTTTATTCTGAATCTTTTTCGGTACGCAGCTTTGCCAGCGCGGCAGCCTCCCTGCGGGATACCTCCCCTGAGGTCAGGCCCAGGCTTCGGCCAACCTCCTCTGCGCTGAGGGGACGGCCATTTTCCAAGCCGAACCGCAGGGTGAGGATTTTCTGGTCCTGCTCGTCCAGCTGGGAGAGCAGCTCCGCGATTCTCTGGCGCATCTGGAAATAGGCGGTGTCCTCCACGGCCTGATCGTCCTCCGGCGTTTCCTCCTTGGGCTGGGTCAGCTTTTCGGCTTGCTCCAAAAGCACCGCGTCGTCCATCATCTTTTTCAGGCATTCCGCCTCTTCCGGTGTGATCTTCATTCCGGCGGCGATTTCCTCCAGAGAGGGATTTCTGCCCAGCTCTGCCAAGAGCGTTTCATCCATACGCCGAAAAGCCTGGAGGGACTGACGCATTTTCTGGGCCAGTCCATTGTTTCTTGCCTGGAGGATAATGGCCTTGCAAATGGCATTGTGAATCATTCTGTCCCGGTGAGCGAAATAGTCGCCGCCCCGATAGCTGCCGATGGCCTCCCATAAGCCAACGCTTCCCTCCTGAATCAGATCCAAAAGAAGCACGTTCCACCCGGCATATACGGCTGCCTTTTCCACCACCCGGCTGAGGCCCAGAGCCGTCAGCTGCTCCGCTGCGGTTTTGCTGCCGGAGAGCAGCTGTTCAGCCAGAAGCGCCTCATCTCCCCAGGCGGGGATCGCGGCAATTTCCTCCAAATACAGCCGAAGCGGGTCATTTTCTTCCATATGGGATGGAATCAGACCATTTTGGGCATATTCCTTTTCCTGAATCAGCTGTTGGGCGGCCTGTCCGGTAGGTTCGGTTCTGGGCAGGGAGGAAAGATCCAGAAGCAGCTGCTTTTCCCGGATGATCTGAAAGGCTTCCTCCACCGCCTCGTCGTCTTCCTCTTCCAGCAAGGAGATCAGGCTCCATGCGGAAATGGCGGAACCGCTTTTGCAGGTGTCTAAAAACGCCTCCCAGGGGCTTTGTTCAAATTGAAACGCATTCATTCCAGAAAATCCTCCAATCCCATACTGGCTCCCATGGCCTGCAGCTTGTTTATGGCCTGGCGTTCGATCTGCCTGACCCGTTCCTTGGAGATGCCAAGGGCTTTGCCGATTTCCTCCAGGGAATGCTGTGCCCCGTCCTCCAGCCCGTAATGCATGGAAAGGATCTGACGCTGCCGGGGATTCAGAGCGCTGAACATGGTTTGCAGCATGTTTTCCAGCTCCTGACGAACCAGTGCCTCCTGGGGCTGCGGGGCATCCAGATCCTCCACCAGGGAGCCCAGGGTATTCTTGTCGCTGTCGCCGGTGAGAATATCCAAAGAACAGACATCCGGGGACAGGCTGAGGAGCTCCTCCACCTTTTCCGGGGAAAACCCCGTCTGCTGGGCGATCTCCTGGGCGGTGGGATCCTCTCCATTTTGCTGCTTCAACGCATCGCGGGCCGCTTCCAGCTTACGGATTTTCTCGGCGGTGTGGAGGGGAACGCGAATCATGCCGCTGTTGTTCATCAGGCACCGGGTCACACCCTGGCGAATCCATTTGGTTGCATAAGTGGAAAATCGATATTCCTTGGTATAGTCAAACTTCCGCGCCGCGGCCAAAAGGCCGATGCTTCCCTCCTGAATCAAATCCATCAGCGCCACTCCCCGTCCGGCGTATTCTTTCGCGATGTAAACCACCAGGCGCAAATTGGCATTCACCATCTGCCGGATGGCGGACTCGTCCCCGGCGGCACAGCGCTTTGCCAGATCCCGCTCCTGCTCCGGCGTGAGACGGGGGATGCCACGTATTTCACTGAGATATTGATGAATGTCGGCATCCAGGTTGGATTCCGGCTTTGTTTCCATGGTTTCTGTCATGATTTTAGTCCTTTTCGGGCGAGAAGCTGCTTTTGGAGGGACAGCAGGTCGTCGTTATTCTGAGGGGATTTTGCAGATTGGCTTTGATACTCCGTGCGAATGGTGCGGATGCAGTCGCTGAGCGCCTGCTGGGAAACCGGCCCGTCGTGACGCTGGAGCAGCAGCGCGATGTGGGACATTTCCTCCGGCGAAAAATCGGTCAGGCCCGTCAGAGAGACGGGAATTCCCTGCTTATGGTTTTCCAGCAGCTGCTCAAATACCCGCCCCAGCATGGGGGAAGAAAAAGATTGGGCAGAAAGCTCCCCGCAGCAGTCCAGCAAGGCGGGCTCCCGCAGGGCAATGGCAATCAGGCTTTCCTCGGCCATGGCGGATTTGATGTTGTCGTAGCGGATATGCCGGTCCTTGGGCTGAAGCTTGGAGGCCGGAGAAAGGTCGATCCGCTCCTGCTTTTTCTGCTCCCTGGCTATGCGCCGTTTGAATGCCTTTTTCACCTCGATCTGCATGGATTCCGGGGTTATCCCGGCAGCATCCGCCACCCGGCCGCCGTAGATTTCCCGCTGCACCGCGTTGGACAAGGTGCTGATAAACTCAGCGGCTTCCTCAATGAAGCGAATCCGCTGGTCGTCCTCCCGCAGATCATATTTCTTTTGTATGGCCCGGAGCTGATACTCCACCCGGTTGGAGGATTCCTCCAGCAGCAGGCGGAAACGATCCGCTCCGAATTTTTTCAGGAATTCGTCCGGGTCCTTGGCGTCCCGCATTTGCAGGACCTTGACCTGCAGCCCAGCCTTTTCCAGCATGGGAATGGCCCGTTTGGTGGCATTCTGCCCCGCCTCATCCCCGTCATAAATCAGCATGACCTGCTCCGTATACCTGGAAAGGAGCGCCGCATGCTCTTCGGTCAGGGAGGTACCCAGGGAGGCAACCGCACAGTCAAATCCGTACTGATGCAGCGCCACCGCGTCCATGTAGCCTTCTACCAGAATCATATAACCCAATTTGCTCTTCTTGGCCAGATTTAACGCAAACAGGTTTTTCCGCTTGTTAAAGATAATGGTTTCGGGAGAATTGAGATATTTTGGGGTGGAATCGTCCATCACCCGGCCACCGAAGCCGATGACATTTCCCCGCACATCAATGATAGGAAACATCAGCCGGTTCCGGAAGCGATCATAGATTTTCCCGGTTTTCTGGGAGACGGAGGCAAGACCGGACTGCTGCAATTCCTCCTCTGTATAGCCCTTTTCCAGCATGGCGTCGCACAGAGCGGACCAGCTGTTTGGGGCGAAGCCGATTCCGAATTTGGTAAGGGTGGGTTTGGGCATTCCCCGTTTTTGGGCATAGGCCAGTCCCTCCTGCCCGGCGGGGCCGTAGAGCTGTGCGTTAAAAAACCGGGCAGCCTCCTTGGAAAGCGCCCACAGCCGCTCCTGCTGGCGGTATCTGCTTTGATACTGCTCGTCCTCCGGCACCTCCATCCCGACCCTTTTGGCCAGGGCACGGACGGCGTCAGGATAGCTGAGCCCCTCGATTTCCATTTGAAAATTGATCACACTGCCGCCCTTATGGCAGCCAAAGCAATAATAGATTCCCTTTTCCGGATTGACGGAGAAAGAAGCGGTCTTTTCCCCATGGAACGGACACAGGCCAAACAGGTTGGAGCCGGAACGCCGCAGATTGACATACTGGCCAACCACTTCCTCTATGGGGTTTCTTGCGGCCAATTCTTCCAGAAATGACGGTGGAAAAGCCATGATCCTCCCTCCTTCCTGCCGTTGATTGTATCACACTATCCCCGGATATTCCAGCCCGCCGGCACAAAAATCTCCGTGAATTTATTCACCGCGTAATTATCGGTCATACCCGCAATGTAGTCGCACACAGTTCGCTCCATGCCGTCGAAGCTGAGCTGGGGCTGAAAATCCGGAGGCAAAGCTTCCGGGTGATGGATGTAGTATTCAAAGAGCTTTTGAAGCATGGACTTGGCCTTACTCTCCTCCCCCTTGGCGATGGGGTTGCGGTAGACCCGGTCAAACATAAAGCTTCGCAGCTCCTTTAAGGCATTGTCTACCCCGGGGGTCAGGCAAATGGCGCCAGCCTCCCGGGAGGTAAAGATCAAATCACATACCAATGTATTGATTCGCTCTTTATGGGTAGCGCCGAGAACTGCGACGATCTCCCGGGGCAGATCGGAATCACGGAGGATACCGGCACGAACGGCGTCGTCGATGTCATGATTCACATAGGCGATCTGGTCGGAGCGGCGCACGACCTGACCCTCCAGGGTTTCCGGGATGTAGTCGCCGGTATGCCCCAGAATGCCCAGCCGGACTTCGTTGGTCAGGTTCAGCCCCCGGCCATCGTTTTCCAGAACATCCACCACCCGCAGGCTTTGCTCATTGTGGCGAAAGGGCTTCCCCAGGCAGGCGGTCAGTGCTGCCTCACCGGCGTGGCCAAAGGGGGTGTGCCCCAGGTCGTGACCCATGGCAATGGCCTCGGCCAGATCCTCGTTCAGTCCCAGGGCACGGGTCATGGTGCGGGCAATTCTGGTTACCTCCAGGGTATGCGTCATTCTGGTGCGGTAATGGTCCCCCTCCGGCCGGAGGAAAACCTGGGTCTTGTGCATCAGTCTGCGGAACGCCTTGCAGTGGACAATGCGGTCATTGTCCCGCTGAAAGCAGGTTCGCACATCCATATCGGAGGGCGTTTCCAATCTGGGACGGCCGCTGCTTTGATCGGCAAAGGCCGCAAGAGGATTGAGCCTGCGGTGCTCCTGATATTCCAGCTCTTCTCTGACTGTCATGATTTTCCCTCCTGTGTTACGGGGAACGCTCGGTATTCCCGGCCCGTTTCCATTCCCTCCACGGTTCCGCTGGTCATGTCCGTCAGCCGCTCCAAAAAAGGCTGGGCCTGGGCTTCGGGAAAGAGCAGCTCCAGCTCCACCTCCGCGCCGAACTCCGTGCTTCGTATGATGCCGCCGAAGCCCTCCACCTCCAGCTTGACCCGATCATAGAAGCTGTAGGGACAGGGCACATACAGCACCGTCCAGACCCGTTTCATGGATTTTCCGGCGGCATCCACGGCAATTTTCGCGCCCTTGGTGTAGGCCCGAACCAAACCCCCGGCCCCCAGCAGAATGCCGCCAAAATATCGGGTGACTACGCAGACGATGTTGGATAGTCCCTCCCGCTGCAGCACCTGCAAAATGGGCATCCCCGCAGTCCCGCCGGGCTCTCCGTCATCGGAAAACCGGGTGGCCCCCTTGTGAATGAGATAGGCCCAGCAGTTGTGGGTGGCGTCGTAGTGCTGCTTTTTCATCTCCTGGATTTTGGCCAGTGCTTCCTCTTCCGTTTCCACCGGCCAGACCCGCCCGATAAAACGGGACTTTTTCTCGATGAATTCATCCTCCCCGAAATCGGTGGGCACCAGGTACTCCTCCAAGGCTCAGCACTCCTTTTTCACGAAATTACGAAGTCTGCCGTACAGAATATCGTCCAGAACCGCCTCTATCTCAATGCCGTTTTCGGTGTAATCCACCTTGTTCACCTGGGCATTGTCGTGGAGCATTTCCACCTGTCCCCCCATGGAATAGGGCAGGCACAGCCAAACATGGTGCCTCGCCTGCTCCAGGGCAGCCTCAATGGCGTGAAGCAGGGCATCCATGCCGGTTCCGTTGGCGGCAGAAATGGATACCACATCCTTTCCGGCGGGAATCTCCTCCGGACTGACCAGATCGGATTTGTTGTAGCACCGCAAAACCGGTGTATCCGGCTTGGCCAGCTGGGCAATCAGCTTCTCGACCACGGCGATATGCTTCTCCCGGTTGGGGTCGGCGGAATCGATCACATGGAGCAGCAAATCGGCATACTCCAGCTCCTCCAGCGTTGCCCGGAAGGCATTCACCAGATGATGCGGCAGCTTGGCAATAAAGCCAACCGTATCGGAAAGCACCACATCCAGATTATCGGACACGGAAAGCTGGCGGGAGGTGGTGTCCAGGGTGTCGAAAAGCCGGTTATTGGCCGGAATCCCGGCGCCGGTGAGCTGATTCAGCAGGGTGGATTTTCCCGCATTGGTATAGCCCACAATGGCCACCACAGGCACGGAATTTTTGATTCTCCGCTCCCGCTGCACACTGCGAACTTGGCGTACCTGCTCAAGCTCTTCTTCCAGCCGGTAGATCCGCTCCCGGATGTGGCGGCGGTCACTTTCCAGCTTGGTTTCGCCGGGGCCTCTGGTGCCGATCCCGCCGCCCTGGCGAGAAAGGCTATTGCCCATTCCGGAGAGCCGGGGCAGCAGATATTGGTACTGGGCCAGCTCCACCTGCAGCCTGCCCTCTTTTGTTTTTGCCCGCTGGGCAAAAATGTCGAGAATCAAGGCGCTTCTGTCCAAAACGGGCAGACCGATCAGCTCTTCCAGCGCACGAATATTTCCCGGGGAAAGCTCGTTATCGAAAATAACCATGGTGGAGCCGGTAGCCTCTGCCAGCATCCTTACCTCCTGGGCCTTTCCCCCGCCGATAAAGCTGTGGGAATCGGGGGCATGGCGGTTTTGCAGCACCTTTGCGGTGCAGAATCCCCCTGCAGTTTCCAGGAGCGCTTCCAGCTCCTCCAGGGTCTCATCCGTGGCGGTTTGCTCCTTTGTAAAGCAATCCGCATTCAACCCCACCAGGATTGCCCGCTCCTGAGTATTCTGATTTAATTCCATAAAATCCTCCATTGGGTTTGGGTATACCCTGATTAGTATACCACAGGATATGTGGCGCGGGCAAGATGAAAGAAAAAAGAAAAAGCCCGCACCACGCTAACGTAGTGCGGACTTCGTTCTTACTTCAGGCCAAAACGCTTGTTGAAGCGATCAACACGTCCACCGGTGTCAACCAGCTTCTGCTTGCCGGTATAGAAAGGGTGGCACTTGGAG
>JAXECZ010000001.1:0-9380 GCA_034104845.1 Faecousia sp.
TGCTGGCCCATGTGGATGCAGGGAAGACCACCCTGTCGGAGGGGATGCTGTATTGCACAGGTCAGCGGCGGACCCTGGGGAGAGTGGATCACCGGGACTCCTATCTGGACAGTCACAGCCTGGAACGGGAGCGGGGCATTACCATTTTTTCCAAACAGGCACGGCTGGAAACGCCCCGGCGGCAGCTGATTTTGGTGGACACTCCGGGGCATGTGGACTTTTCGGCGGAGGCAGAGCGCACCATGCCGGTGCTGGACTGCGCCATCCTGGTCATCAGCGGCACCGACGGCATCCAGGCCCACACCCTGACCCTCTGGCGGCTGCTGGAACGGTATCAGGTGCCGGTTTTTCTATTCATCAACAAAATGGATCTGCCTGGGGCCGATCGGGAAAAGCTTCTGGCGCAATTGCAGCAGCAGCTGAGCCCCGGCTGCGTGGATTTTGACGCAAACGCGGAGGAGGTTGCCGAGGCGGCTGCCATGTGCGACGAGGCTCTTCTGGAAAGCTACCTGTCCAACGGAACGGTGACCTCCGGGAACCTGCGGGAGCTGATCGCCGCCCGAAAGCTCTTCCCCTGCTGCTTCGGCGCGGCGCTGAAGCTGGAGGGAGTGGATCGGCTGCTGGATATTCTGGACGCCTATGCCCCCCAGAAGCAGTATGGCAGCAAATTTTCCGCACGGGTATACAAAATCTCACGGGATCCGGCGGGAGCAAGGCTGACCTGGGTCAAGGTCACCGGTGGCAGCCTGCGGGTGCGGCAGAATCTCCGCTACAGCAACCAAAAAGGGGAGCCCCTGGAAGAAAAGCTGGTGCAGCTGCGGCTGTACTCCGGGGATAAATTCACCGCCCCGGAGGAAATTGCCGCCGGGCAGCTGGCCGCCATCACCGGTCTTTCCGCCACCTATGTGGGACAAGCTCTGGGAATGGAGCCGCCGGGGCCAAAACCGCTGCTGGAGCCGGTGATGACCTACCGTGTAAATCTTCCGAAAGGCTGCGACAGTGCCCAGGCCCTGCCCAAGCTTCGGCAGCTGGAGGAAGAGGATCCTCAGCTCCATCTGTTGTGGCAGGATGGGCAGATTCATGTGCAGATCATGGGACGGGTTCAGCTGGAAATCTTTCGCAGCCTGGTTTTTCAGCGGTTTGGGCTGGACATCACCCTGGATGACCGGCGGATCTTCTACAAGGAGACCATTCAAAACACCGTAGAGGGGGTGGGGCATTTTGAGCCTCTGCGCCACTACGCCGAGTGCCACATCCTCCTGGAGCCTCTCCCCAGAGGCTCCGGGCTGGTCATTGACACGGTATGCCCCCTGGATGTGCTGGACGGGAATTATCAGAACCTGATTCTCACCCATCTTGCGGAAAAGGTTCACCGGGGGGTGCTGATCGGTGCGCCCATCACGGATATGAAGCTCACCCTGCTGGTGGGCAAGGCCCATTTGAAGCACACTGAGGGAGGGGATTTCCGCCAGGCCACCTATCGGGCGGTGCGTCAGGGGCTGATGCAGGCGGAATCCGTTCTTTTGGAGCCCTGGTATGATTTCACCGTAACCGCTCCCACGGAGCTCATCGGCCGGGCCATCACCGACATCCGAACCATGGGCGGGGAATTCGACGCCCCGGAGAGCCAGGGGACGATTTCCACCCTCCGGGGCATGGTACCCGCCTCCGAAGTCAGGGACTATGCCGACCAGCTGGCCGCCTACACCCAGGGCCGGGGGCAGCTGCAGCTATCCCTCCACGGCTACGCCCCCTGCCACAACCCCAAGGCGGTAATGGAGGAGGCAGGCTACGACCCGGAAGCGGATTTGGAAAACACCCCGGATTCCGTTTTCTGCGCCCATGGCGCAGGATTCAATGTGAAATGGAATCAGGTGAAAGACTATATGCATTTGGAAAGCGGGCTCAAGGAGGAAAAGCCGCCCCAAATCATCCAGCGGGGCAATCTGGACGACAAGGAGCTGGAACGAATCATGGAGCGGGAATTCGGCCCCATCCGCCGCAGGCAGTACGCCGCTCCCGCCACCCGGCCCGCCACCGAGGAAATCACCATCAAGCAGCCCAGGCAGCGCTGCATCATTGTGGATGGCTACAACATCATTTTTGCATGGGATGCCCTGGCCGACCAGGCCAAAGCCGACCTGGATGCCGCCCGGCGGCAGCTGTGCGATCGGTTATCCAGCTACGCAGGCTTCACCAAATGCCGCCTGGTAGTGGTGTTTGACGGCTACAAGCAAAAGGGCAGCACCGGAGAAAAGAGCCAATTCCACAACATCCAGGTGGTTTATACCCGGGAAGGCCAGACCGCTGACCGGTATATTGAAGAGCTGGCGGCGGAGATCGGCAGCAGCTACGCGGTGTGGGTAGCCTCCTCCGATGCTCTGGTGCAGCTTTCCTCCTTCCGCAGCGGCGTACTGCGAATGTCCGCCCGGGAATTGCACAGCGAGGTGGAACGCGCCCACCGGGAAATGGGCAAATTCTTCTGCTGTTGATCTTCTTCACTTCGGCGGATTTTTTATGGATACGATGATAGAATACAGGAGGCACCCATGGAGGACGCTTATTATATGGAGCAGGCCCTGGCGCTGGCCCGGGAAGCCGCCGATGACGGAGAGGTGCCCGTGGGCTGTGTCATCGTCCGGGGGGACGAGATCGTCGGCCGGGGCCGCAACCGCCGGGAAACGGACAAGTCCGCCCTGGCCCATGCAGAGCTGGAGGCCATTGCCCAGGCAAACAAGACTCTGGGGGGCTGGCGGCTGTGGGAATGCACCCTCTATGTCACCCTGGAGCCCTGCCCCATGTGCGCCGGGGCCATCATCAACGCCCGGATCCCCCGGGTGGTTTATGCCGCCGGGGATAAAAAATTCGGTGCCTGCCACAGTGTTTGCAGCCTGTTCGACATGCCCTTTAACCACCACCCCACCGTGGAGGCAGGGCTGCTGGAACAGGAGGCTGTGGCGCTGATGCAGGCGTTTTTCAAGGATTTACGAATTCAGCTGAAAACCAGGCCCCGGTGGAAAAAGCCGGGGCAGTAAAAGGGAGGGATCTGGTTGGAGCCGGTGCGAAGCGCCCGGAAATTCGGGATTTCCGTTGTTTTACTCACCATCTTGTTCCGACTGTTTGAGCTGGGGATCCCCCAGAATGCCATAGGACTGATTCCCCATTTGCTTCCCACTTCTATACAAAAAGAGACCGAACGGGCAGTTCGGTCCTTTTCTTTCCCTTTTCCCTTTGAATCCTCGCCGCCCATGGACTACTCCCCGGAGCCTGCCCTGCCGTCGTTCACCGCCCAGGATGCCCAAGCGGTGTCGGTAACCAATTCCAGCCGGGAAGACCCGGACTATGGGGCACTGATGGCGGCTCCCCTAAATTGGCAGCTGGCCTCGGACAGCCCCAAGGTGCTGATCATCCACACCCACACCTCCGAGAGCTACGAACGGGGCAGCCGGGATTACCCGGAAACCGCCGCCTACCGCACCCTGGAAGAGGAATACAACATGCTCTCTATCGGCGACCGGCTGGCACAGCTGCTGGAAGCGGAGGGGATCCGGGTGATTCACGACCGGGAATTCCACGACTATCCCGCCTACAACACCGCCTACACCCACGCCCGCAAGTCCATTCAAACGCTGCTGGCGGAAAATCCGGAAATCGACCTGGTACTGGATCTGCATCGGGATGCCGCCGACGCAGACGCCGGTCAGCTTTGCACCCAAATCCAGATGGACGGGACGGAGTGCGCCCAGCTGATGCTGGTGCTGGGGGTGGGAAATGCCGCCCTTCCCAACGAGAATTGGCAGGACAACCTCTCCCTGGCCCTCAAGCTCCAATTCCTGCTCCAAAGCCGTTCTCCGGCCCTCTGCCGCCCCATCTCCCTGCGGGCCCAGCGGTTCAATCAGGATCTGGCAGCGTATTCTCTGCTGGTGGAGGTGGGAGCCGCCGGGGACAGTCACGAGGCCGCTCTGGCTGCTGCGGAGAAGCTGGCAGAGGGAATCGCCGCCTTAAAACACGGCAGCGCCTGAGGCTGCCCGATTCCAAGGGCCTACGGCTGGCTGAGCATATCCGGAGCGGGCCCCACGGAGCCACGGAGGATGAGCTCCGGATGGAGCTTGAGGGCGCTGATGTGGATATTGCGAATCTGACTGGACAGGGCATAGTAGGCGCTTTTCCCCAGCTCCGTCCGATCCTGACGGATGGAGGAGAGGGTGGGGCTGGTGTTCTGGCAGATGGGCAGATCATCGATGCCCAGAATGCTCAGATCCTCCGGCACCCGCAGGCCGTTTTTCTGGCAGCAATGCATCACATCCCGGGCAAGCAGATCGTGGCTGCAAATCAGGGCGGTGCACCCCTGCTCCAGCAAGCGGGGCAGGTGGGTCTGCAGGCATTCGGCAGCGGAGAAGCAGTGGCCTGCCAGCAGCTGATCGTCCTTCAGCCGGTGCTTCCGCAGGGCCCGGAAAAAGGCCAGGTAGCGCTGCTGAAACACATAGGAGTCCAGACCGCCGCTGATATAGCCAATTTTCTGGTGCCCCAGCTTTTTCAGCTGGAGGATGGCAGATTCCATGGCCTCGTCGTTGTCCACTCCCACCTGGGAGACCACCGGATTATACTGGGTGCTGTTGTCCAGCAGCACGGTGGGGGTACGGCAGCTGCGGAATTCCTCCATCCAGGCATCGGAAAAGGAGGCGCCTAAAAGGAAAGCGCCCTGATAATTGTGCCGCAGCATATACGCATCATAATGGTTCTGCCTTTGCAGCTCAGCGGTCAGGGGAATGAGCACCACCTCACAGCCGTCCGGCTCCGCCAGCTTGCGAAAGCCCGTCACCAGATCCCAGCCAAAGTCGTCGGGATGCTCATAGGACATGTTTTCAATGAACACAGCCAGCCGGGGGGCCTGCCAGGATCGGGGCAGCCGGGTATAGCCCAGCTCCACCGCCGTTTCCAGAACTGCCCGGCGCATGGCCGCGCTGATATCCCCCGCGCCGCTGAAGGCCTTGGAGACCGTTCCCTTGGAAATTCCCAGCCGCTTGGCAATATCGTCCATGGTTGCCATATCCGTCACTCCTTTTGAAAAAAAACGCTTTTTTTCATTATAGGATATCCTTTTCCGAAATGCAACGGATTGTTTCGTAATTTTTCGCTGCCAGAGATTCTCCGTCCTCCCTCAGCTGTCCGTGGGAAGGACGGAGATTTTCATCACGAAAATTTCATTCTTTTTATGGGATTTCTTAACATTTTTGGGATACTCTATTCTTGGGTAAATCAAAATTGAAGTATTTAGAAAGGGAGAAGAACAATGGGAAGTATGAATGAGGTGAAGCAGCCAAAAAAGCCGCTGATTTACTACTATTTTGTGGTACTGCTGGTGATCATGCTGTTCAACTGGCTGGTGATGCCCCGGGTTTTGGAACGGCAGATCGAGCAGGTGGATTACGGAACCTTCATGACCATGACCGAGGAAGGCGACATCGGCCAGGTGGATATCCAGACCAACCAAATCGTCTTTACAAACAAGGAAAATACCAAAATCTACAAAACCGGCCTGATGGATGACCCCGGACGAACAGAGCGGCTCCATGCGGCGGGGGCAGTATTCTCCAGTGAGATCATCGAGGAGGCCTCCCCCCTGATTTCCATTTTGGTGTCCTGGGTGCTGCCCATGGTGATTTTCATTTTCCTGGGCCAGTTTATGACCAGAAAACTCATGGATCGGGCCGGAGGCGGCGCCGGAGCCATGAGCTTCAATATGGGCAAGAGCAACGCAAAGGTCTATGTCAAATCCTCCGACGGCATCAAATTCTCCGATGTGGCCGGTGAAGACGAAGCCAAGGAGAATCTGGCAGAAATCGTGGACTATCTTCATAATCCGGATAAGTACAAAGAAATCGGCGCCTCCATGCCCAAGGGCATTCTTTTGGTGGGGCCTCCGGGCACCGGCAAAACCATGCTGGCCAAGGCCGTGGCCGGTGAAGCCAGCGTTCCCTTTTTCTCCATGAGCGGCTCCGAATTCGTGGAGATGTTCGTGGGCATGGGCGCCAGCAAGGTTCGGGATCTCTTTAAGCAGGCCAAGGAAAAAGCCCCCTGCATTGTGTTCATCGACGAGATCGACGCCATCGGTCAGAAGCGGAACACCGGCGGCATGGGCGGCAACGACGAACGGGAGCAGACACTGAACCAGCTGCTCACCGAAATGGACGGCTTTGAGGGCAACAACGGCGTGATCATTCTGGCCGCCACCAACCGTCCGGAGTCCCTGGATCCCGCCCTCACCCGTCCCGGCCGGTTTGACCGCCGGGTACCGGTGGAGCTGCCCGACCTGAAAGGCCGGGAGGAAATTCTCAAGGTTCACGCCCGGAAAATCAAGATCGCAGACGATGTGGACTTCTCCAAAATTGCCCGGATGGCCTCCGGCGCAAGCGGCGCGGAGCTGGCCAATATCGTCAATGAAGCAGCCCTCCGAGCCGTGCGGGACAACCGGAAATTCGCCACACAGGCGGATATGGAGGAATCCATCGAGACCGTCATCGCCGGTTATCAGAAAAAGAACGCCATTCTCACCGACCGGGAGAAGCGGGTGGTGGCCTATCACGAAATTGGTCACGCTCTGGTGGCCGCCAAGCAAACCGGCTCCGCCCCGGTACAGAAAATCACCATTGTTCCCCGCACCTCCGGCGCTCTGGGCTACACCATGCAGGTGGAGGAGGGCAACCACTACCTGATGACCAAGGAAGAGCTGGAAGCCAAGATCGCCACCTATACCGGCGGCCGGGCTGCGGAGGAAGTGGTTTTCAGTTCCATCAGCACCGGCGCCTCCAACGACATTGAGCAAGCCACCAAGCTGGCCCGTGCCATGATCACCCAATACGGCATGAGCCAGGATTTCGACATGGTTGCCCTGGAAACCGTGAGCAATCCGTATTTGGGCGGCGATGTCTCCCTGGCCTGCTCTCCCGAACTGCAGGCCAAGGTGGACTACCAGGTGGTAGCCCTGGTGAAGCAGCTGCACGAGAAAGCAAAGAGCATCCTGCTGGAAAACCGGGAGAAGCTGGACGCGCTTGCCTCCTTCCTTTACGAACGGGAAACCATCACCGGAGAGGAATTCATGGAGATCCTCAACCGGTAAGCAGTCCGTCCAGTCTGCCCCTATGCCGAGTACGGGGATTGGCGGTAATCGTCGCCCCATTCCCCGCCCGGTAACGTTTTGCGGCAGCATTTGGAACCGAAATGTCCATTTTTGCGTAGGGAATGCATTTATGCATTCCGCAAGGTAACGCCTTTTGAGGCAGTACATGGAATGGAAAAGCGGCGGATGATTCGTAGGGAATGCATTCATGCATTCCGAAAGTTGTTGTTTCAAAGTCGGCGGGTTGAATGGGAAACCTCAAAAATATGCAGCCCGGCTCTACCCCTCCGGCGGAGCGTGAGGCAGCAAACGAATCACCACCGCAGTGGCGTCATCCTCCGGATGGGAGCCCTCTGCCAGGATCCGGGAGGCCAGTGCCCCCGGATCCATGTCTTTTGCCCCAAGAGCCCAAGCCTTCCCCTCCGGGCCCTCTACCCCGTCGCTGAGCATCACCAGCGTATCTCCCGGGAACAGAACCACCCGGTTCACTGTCTCCCGGCCCGCACCCACGCCCAGTCCGGGGGGCGGCCCGGAGGAGCCCACCCGCAGCTGCCTCCGGCGGCGCAGCAGCCAGCTAGGTCCCGCTCCCCATTTATAGAGCCAGACCCGGCCGGTATCCAGCCGCAACTCCGCCAGATCCACCGTCACCGCCCCGCCCCGCTCCATCAGGGTCAGCTGACTGTTGATGCTGCCCAGCACCGCGCCGGGGGTCATTCCCGCCGTGAGCATGTCCCGAATCAGCTCCGAAGCCTGACGGCTTTCCTCCGCCGCGCCCATGCCGGTGCCCATGCCGTCGCACAGCAGTACATAGTACCGGCAGCCGATGCCCGGAAAGGCGCTGACCCGGTCACCGTCAGCCAGCTCTTTTCCCCGGGATCGGGCAGATACCTGCACCCGGCACCGGGGAAGCTTGTCCCTGCTCCGGTCCGGCAGATGATCCGACAGATCCCGCAGGGCATCGGACAGAAATCCATACTGCTGCACCAGGGCCATCCGATATTCCTCCTGCTTGGCTCTGGCAGAACGAATCTGCCGCAGCTGCTCCCGGCTGTGACGCAGCTCCCCATTGGCCAAAGCTTCTTTTCGGCAGCGGAAGTCCCCCTCCCCTGTGAGCAGTTCCTGATTCAATCGGTTTTGCTCCAGGCAGCCTGTCCGGGCGGAGCAGGAGCCGCAGGCGTACTGCTTCAGCTTCTGGGCCAGTGCGGGTACATCCGCCGGGGGCGGCATGAATTCCAGCAGCTGCCGCTGAAACCGGGTGAATATCCCCGCCATCTGCTCCAGCCGCACCTGGGCGGCTCCCACACTCCCCCGTCGGGGGGCAGCGGTGATACGCCAGGGCACCAGTGTCCCGGCACAAGCCCCCAGGGTCACTGTCAATAAAAGCCCAGGCTCCCAGTCCCGGCGAATCAGCATCAGAATTCCGCAGGCCAGTCCCGGAGCAGCAAAGCCCCGCCAGGTGCCCCGTGGCAGCAGCCTCTGGAGATAAAAGGCCACTGCTGCCGCTGGGGTCAAATTCAGTGCCGCCGCCGCGCCCAGCTCCGCGCCCAGCGCCACGGCCAGGGCGGCAGGGAGGGGCGCGGCAGCTGCCGCAAAGCCCGCCGCCATACAGCCCAACCAGGTATTCATACCCGCCAGGGCCATCACTCCCACCCCCCAGCCCAGCCAGCGGCTCAAGGAATTCTTGCCCCCCAAAGCGGACTCCCACAAAAGAAGGCTGCCCCCTCCCAGCGCCGCCCGGAGAAAAAGCAGCGCTCCATCCGACGCTCCCGCCAGGCCGAAGCCCAGTCCCGTTCCAAAAACCAGACAGACGCAGCCCACCGCCAGGCGAAACCGGTTCCCCGGCCCCGGGTGCATCAGGGGAACGGCCACCGCCAGCAGCAAGCCCCCCAAAGCCCAAAGTACCCCCTGGAGCCCCTCTCTTCCCCAAAACAGCACATAGCCCAGGGCTCCCCCTGCGGCGGCGGCAAAGCTGCGCCATCCGGTGCAGGCAGCGGCAAAACCCATGGCCACCGGCTGCATCCTCCCCCAGAGTCCCAGGCCGCTTATCACCAGCGCACCCCCAAAAAAGAAGGTAAACCGGGTCGATTCCCGGACGCCGGGCCGCTCCATCCACTGTTCTCCCCGCCGTTTGACACGAAGCAGTACTGTTTCCGCCGTCATTTGTAATCCCAGCCTTTCCTCAGTGATAAATGCATTCTACCATTGGGAAAGCAGAGATGCAGTCGCATCCGGTCTGTGTCAAAAGGTTCCTGATTATCCC
>JAXECZ010000017.1:0-19517 GCA_034104845.1 Faecousia sp.
AAATAGCTCCTCCGGGCAAATACCGATTACGGCGATCGGGTTTCATAAGCATACTGACAATTGGAATTTGGCGGGGAGGCCCCGCAGCCAATTCGTTACGAACCTTGGGCAGTTGACCCACAACTCCTGGGCCCCTCGACCAGTACTGCCACGGTAAATAAGAATTTGACGGGGAGGCCCCGCAGCCAATTCCTTACGAACCTTGGGCAGTCAACCCACAACTCCTGGCCCCTCGACCGGTACTGCCACGGTAAAAAAGATACCTGCGATTGGATTTGTTCGCAGGTATCTTTTTTATTTTATCTGGGGTTCCGGTTGAATATCGCCGGGGATCGTTTTCACCCCAAGACGGAAATAGAGCAGATAGGGTCCCCCTGGAAAGAATCAGCTCCGATGGGAAAAATTCTTTTTGGCGGTGGAGAGCATCAGCTTGATGCGGTTGAGCTGGTTGACTTCGCTGGCACCGGGATCGTAGTCCACTGCCACAATGTTTGCCTGGGGGTAGTTCTGTCGCAGCATTTTGATCACGCCCTTGCCCACCACGTGGTTGGGAAGGCACGCAAAGGGCTGGATGCACACGATGTTCGGCGTGCCGCTGGTGATTAGCTCCACCATTTCTCCGGTGAGGAACCAGCCCTCCCCGTACTGGTTGCCGATGGACAGGATAGGCTTTGTCAGCTCTGCCACCTGCTCGATGGGCATAGGCGGTTCAAACCGACGGCTGCGGGCCAAAGCGTTCAGGGCAGGCTTTCGCAGGACGCGGATCGCATCAACACCGATCTCAGCAGTGGCAGCGGTAGTCCATTTGTCGCCCAGAAACGTATGCCGATACTTGCCGTTATAAGCAAAATAGTTCATAAAGTCCATCAGGTCCGGCACCACAGCCTCAGCACCCTCCCGCTCCAGCAGATCTACCAGGTGGTTGTTGGCAAGGGGCATATATTTTACCAGGATCTCGCCCACGATTCCCACCCTGGGTTTGTGCAGTGTCTCATCGATGGGAAAGGTGTCAAAAGATTCCACAATGGTGTTGCACACATCCTTGTAGGACCATTCGCTTTTGTCGTTTACCAGGGAATCGATGGCGATTTTCTGCAGCTGCTTATGCAGGGCATTGGCAGAGCCGGGCTCCAGCTCATAGGGCCGAACCCGGTACAGGCAGCGCATGAACAGATCGCCAAAGACGATGGCCTTTGCCGCCGTTTGCAGCATTGCCGGGGGGATCTTGAAGCCGCTATTGGATTCCATGCCGTTGGCGTTCAGGGAGATCACAGGGATATGGCTTAGGTTTACCTTATCCAAAGCCCGGCGGATAAAGCCCACATAGTTGCTGGCCCGGCAGCAGCCCCCGGTCTGGGTCATGATGACCGCAAGATGGCCGGTGTCGTATTGGCCGGACAGAACGGCATCCATGATCTGTCCTACAACGGTGATCGTGGGAAAGCAGGCGTCGTTGTTCACGAATTTCAGGCCTGTGTCAATGGCATTCCGGTTGTCATTGCCCAGAACCACCAAATGAAAACCGAATTTGGAGAACACAGGCTCCAGTATGTCGAAATGGATGGGACTCATCTGGGGGGCCAGAATGGTATAGCCCTCTTTGAACATCTCCTTGGTAAATTCCGTTCGGTGGTAAGTAACAGGCTTGGGCTGGGGCAGGATACCCCGGTCCCGGCGCATATTCATAGCGGCCAGGAGGCTGCGGACCCGGATCCGGGCCGCACCCAGGTTATTCACCTCGTCGATTTTCAGAACGGTATAGAGCTTGTTGCTGCCTTCCAGGATCTCACATACCTGGTCGGTAGTCACCGCGTCCAGGCCGCAGCCGAAAGAATTGAGCTGGATCAGCTCCAGATTCTCCCGCGTGCGGGCAAATTCCGCCGCGCTGTAGAGCCGGGAGTGGTAGACCCACTGGTCGTTTGCCCGCAGGGGGCGTTCCGGTTCAAAATCCAGTGGCAGGCTGTCCTCTGTCAGCACAGCAAGACCGAAAGAAGCGATCAGCTCGGGGATACCATGGTTGATTTCTGGGTCTATGTGGTAGGGCCGTCCTGCCAGGATGATGCCCCGGCGGTGGTTTGCCTCCATCCATGCCAGAGCCTGACGGCCCTGCTCCCGCACATCGTCTTTGGCCTGAAGCTGCTCGGCCCAGGCGGTATGTACGGCGGCACGAACTTCCTTTGCCGGGATCTGCCATTCCTCGCTGCATACCCGCACCAGCCGGTCAGCAGCAGTCTTTTCGTTGGTAAAAGCGACAAAGGGGCGGATGTAGTGAACCTTGCCGTCCACCACATCTTCCACATTGTTTTTCAGGTTTTCCGGATAGGAGACGACGATGGGGCAGTTGTAGTGGTTTTGGGCGGACGGAGTCTCCTGGCGCTCATAGAACACGCAGGGGTGGAAAATGGTGGTTACGCCCTGGTCAATGAGCCACTGCACGTGACCGTGAGCCATCTTAGCGGGATAGCATTCGGATTCCGAGGGGATGGATTCCATGCCCATCTCATAGATTTTCCGGGTTGATTTGGGAGAAAGCACGACCTGGAAGCCCAGCTCCCGGAAAAAGGTAGCCCAGAAGGGGTAGTTTTCATACATGTTCAGCACTCGGGGAATGCCGATGATCCCTCTTGTGGGGGCTTCCAGAGGCGGATAGGCGAACATCCGCTCCAGCTTGTAGGCCACAACGTTTGGCACTTTTTCCGTAGACACAGTGCCCCCCAGTCCCTTTTCGCAGCGGTTGCCGGTAATGTGGCGGCGGCCACCGGGAAATTTGCTGATGGTCAGCATGCACCGGTTGGAGCACCCGCCGCACCGGGTGGTGGAGGTAGAGTAGCTCAGATTCAGGATTTCGCTGATGGGCAGGGTCGTGGTGGTCTGGTTGTGGTAACGCTCCCGGGCGATAAGGGCGGCTCCGAAGGCACCCATAATGCCGGAGATGTCCGGACAGGTGGCCTCCACGCCGGAGATCTTTTCAAAGGCCCGAAGAACCGCCTGGTTGTAGAATGTACCGCCCTGAACCACAACATGACGGCCCAGAGATTGGGCATCCGCCAGCTTGATGACCTTGAACAGGGCGTTTTTGATGACGGAGTAGGCAAGGCCCGCGGAGATATCCTGAACGGTGGCGCCTTCTTTTTGTGCCTGCTTCACATTGGAGTTCATAAACACGGTGCAGCGTGTCCCCAGATCGATGGGATTCTGGGCAAACAGCGCCTCATTTGCAAAGCTCTCCGCGTCGTAGCCCAGAGAAACGGCGAAGTTTTCAATGAAAGAGCCGCAGCCGGAGGAGCAGGCTTCGTTCAGCAGAATGGTATCGACAGAGCCATTACGCAGTTTGACGCACTTCATGTCCTGTCCGCCGATATCCAGCACGCAGTCAACCTCTGGATCAAAGAAAGCAGCTGCGGTGCAGTGAGCGATGGTCTCCACCTCTCCCTCATCCAGGCAGAAAGCAGATTTCAACAAGGCTTCCCCGTAGCCGGTGGAGCAGGAGCGGACGATATTGGCCCCCTGAGGAAGCTGCTTGCCCAGTTCTCCCATGGCATGAATGGCAGTTTTAATGGGGGAACCTTGATTGTTGGCGTAGTAGGAGAACAGGAGCTGCCCATCTTGGCCCACCAGGGCCAGCTTTGTGGTGGTGGAACCGGCATCAATGCCCAGGAAGCAATTTCCCCGGTATTCCATCAGGTTTCCTTTGGTGACCCGTGCCTGACTGTGCCTGCGGCGGAATTGGGCGTATTCCGTGGAATCCCGGAACAGGGGCTCCAACCGCTTTAGCTCAAAGGCCATCTGCACGCCGGAGGCCAGCTTTTCCAGCAGACGTTCTAGGGAGATGGGCTGTGCGTCTTTTGCCTCCAGGGCTGCGCCCATAGCGGCAAAAAGATGGGAATTGTCCGGATCCACGGTGGTTTCCGGCGTCAGCTTCAGGGTGCGGATAAACGCCTTTTTCAGCTCCGGCAGAAAATGCAGCGGCCCGCCCAGGAAAGCAACGCAGCCCCGGATAGGTTTGCCGCAGGCCAGGCCAGAGATGGTCTGGTTCACCACTGCCTGGAAAACGGAGGCAGCCAGATCGGCTTTCGTAGCACCCTCGTTGATCAGCGGCTGGATGTCTGTTTTGGCAAATACGCCGCAGCGGGCGGCTATGGGGTAGATCTCCTGATAGTTGGCGGCTGCCGCGTTTAAGCCGATGGCGTCTGTCTGTAAAAGGGCGGCCATCTGGTCAATGAAGGAGCCGGTGCCGCCGGCACATATGCCGTTCATCCGCTCCTCCAGGCCGCCCTTGAAATAGATGATTTTTGCATCTTCACCGCCCAGTTCAATGGCGACATCGGTTTGAGGTGCGACGAATAGCAGTGCAGAAGCTACAGCTACCACTTCCTGAACAAAATCGATCCCCAGAGCTTTTCCCAAATTGATGGAGCCGGAGCCGGTGATCTTTACTTGCAGATCGCATGGGCCAACGGTATTCATTGCATCCTGCAGCAGCGTTTGCAGTGTTTCCTTCGTATGCGAACAATGCCGGCGATACTCCCCATATAAGATTTCATCAACCTCATTTAGCAGTACCAGCTTGACCGTGGTGGAGCCAATATCTATCCCCGCGCGATAGGTCTTCATCGTTGTTTCCTCTTTCTCTATATTGCTCTGATTCCTCTTACAGCTTTATCATGTCAATGCAGCACTGGCAATCCTTATGCCTGAATTAACCGCTACAGCAGCACCAATTTGATAGGCCACGGACGGGCCATATAAATGATACACCCGGACATTATATAATGGAATCCTACAAACAGTTTATGAATGCAAGATGAATGAGAGATGAACTTTCGTTTCAACTTTCTCATTCAAAATGCCTTTGAAATTTGTCGCAATGTTGAAAAAGCTATGGATCCAATGCCGATTGGGTAGCCAAATGGTCGCCAAGAATCTCACTTCATATCCGGCTGACAGATCCAATGCTGACAGAAGCCGGGAGCTGCCATTGCGGCGGCTCCCGGTCATGCTTTATGTGTCCAGATAGTGCAGCAGCTCCATGAGCCACTGGGGGCGGCGGCTGCCTACGGTGCGAAGCTCCCCGTTCCGATACTCCGCTACCAGCGCAAAGCCGTTGTCGTTGTCGTAGAACTCCGCTTCATCACAGTATGGGAGCACCTTCTCCACAGCCTCCCAGCGGCCCGCAAAGCGGCGAACAACGTCATCATGAGGAATATCATGCCCGCCCCGCTTGACCCGGTTGGCAATCCGTGCCAGGCTTTCTTCTGCGCTGTCAAGGCCAATATAGAACAGCCGGACATGATAGCCCAAATCCCTGACCTGTTTTGCCGTGGCTTCCGTCTTGCGGCCTGACAGGGTGGTTTCCTGGGTGAAGGATATGCCCTTGTGGATGCAGTCATTTATCTTCCGAAGAGCCGCCTTGCCGCCTGCCAGCGCATTCCCGCCCAGCTCGGCGGTGATTCTGTCCACGTCCACGATCACGCCCAGGTCTGTGCTGCACTCCTTCAAAACGCCGGTGAAGCTGCTCTTGCCCACGCCGTTGACACCGCCGATGATGGTATAGATTTTCATTCAGATCCCCCCCCTTGTCCCGCTCCATGGCTTCGGTGATTGCCCGGTTGATGAAAACAGTGGTGCTTTCTACCATCCGTTGTGCGTGAGCCTGTACGGTGCCGCGCTCTGAACAGCGGTATGGCAGGTATTCCAGCGACAGAATTACGGATTCCAGCGCGTCCAGCAATTCCGCGGCAGCACCCGGCACCTGTAGGATGTTCGCAATATAGCCGTAGATTTCATCCAAATCCTGCAACGCCTGATGAATCAGGCGAACCTCGTATTTATCCAAAATGTTTCCTCCGCAGGGAGGCCAGAGCAGCACGGGCATCCTGGGATTCATGGGTTTTCAGAAAATCTGATTCTGCTTTCCCAATGGCAGCGTCGATGGAGGCAGTTTCAATCAGTTCTTCATAAGCCTCAATGCTCATGACAACCAGATCTCCATATCCATTTTTCGTGATAAAAATCGGTTCCCGTTTGGCGTGGCAGATATCAGAAATCTCTGTGGTATTCCGCAAATCTGTGATCGGACGAATTTGAGGCATAGTGCCACCTCCTTTCATGTCATTATAATAGCATTATTATGTACAAAATTCAAGTGAAAAATGAGTTAGTCAGATGAGCCGATAAAGAGAATAACGCCAAATTAACGCCAAGCCATTTTTGGGGTCTTTCAAACTACCTCTAAAGGTGCGAAAAACCTCTGTTTTCGTGGTGAAAACAGAGGTTTTAATGGAGCTAGTGACCTGACTCGAACAGGCGACCTTCTCATTACGAGTGAGATGCACTACCGACTGTGCTACACTAGCATTCTCTCAATGCCATGCCATTATATCGGCATTTGGGAGAAAAGTCAATCTTTTTTTATGGTCGGATGCCCAATTGCTCCAGCTTTGCGCGAATGGAGAGCAAATCGTCAAAGGTCTCCGGGCGTTTGGATGGGTCCCGGAGCAGCGCCGAGGGGTGGTAGATGGCGGAAAGGAAGAAATTTCCCCGCTGGACCCACCGGCCATGCTCCCGGCTGATCCGGTAATTGGGATCGATCAGCCGCATGGCGGCGATTCTTCCGAGGCAGACGATGACCTTTGGCTGAACCAGGGCAATCTGATTCCGCAGGAAATCCATGCAGGCCTCCTGCTCCTGCTCCATGGGGTCTCGGTTTCGGGGCGGACGGCACTTCACAATGTTTGCAATGTAGCATTTGCTCCTGTCAATATCGATGATGGACAGCATATCATCCAGCAGCTGCCCGGCGGGACCCACAAAGGGCTCCCCTTTCAGATCCTCCTGCTCGCCGGGCCCCTCTCCTACAAACATCAAATCCGCATTGCGGTTTCCCACGCCGAACACCACATGGTTTCTGGTCTCCCACAGGCCGCAGCCCTTGCAGTCCATGCACTGCTTTTCCAGCTCCTGCCAGCTCTGCATCAGTAATTCTGCCTCCTTTTGCCGCTCCTGCGGCGGCGGGTTTGGGCCCGGCGTCTGGCCCGCAGAAGCGAATTGATGGCAAGATAGCCCCCCACCGCCACCAGGATGACCAGGCAGATGATCAAGGCAATGTGGGAGAGCCGGGATTCCGATCCGCTGCGATCCGCGCCGCCCAGAACCGTCAGCCCGGATTTGGAGATGGGACGCACATCGTTCATGGCATACAGCTCCGCCTCGTGGAGGCAGGAATTGCGATACCACACCTCCACCGTGGCCACCACATCTCCCTTGTTGATGGGCGCGGTAAGGCCCTTGTCCTTATACTCCATAATCAGGTTGTCCATCTGAACATCCGCAGGGAGCACACTGTCCAAATCCAGGTGGGGCTCGGTCAGCACATTGCTCTCTCCGCCGGACACGCTGAACTGCTTCAGCGCCTGACCGTTATAGAGGACCCGGTTGGCCTTGAAGTTATTGTAAACATAGTTCATCAGCGACTGGCTTTCTTCAAAGTTGCCGTAGACCTTCACCTGCCAGCCGTTTTCGTAGTACTGACGGGTGCAGCCCAGGACAACAAAGACCATGTCCATGTTATGATAATTGGCCGTCCAGACCAGGCTGGCGCCGGTTCCGGTGGAAGCACTCTGCATACCTCCGGTAACCCGGTTATCATAGAACTTTGTGATGTTCTTGCTGTAGACGAAGTAGTTGGTGGATTCCAACGTACGGGCATCGGAACGATTGGTAGCCGGCACCGTGTAGGTTGTGGCGGAGAAAAGCTCCCTGAACTTTTCGTTTTTGATGCACTCCATGGTGATCCGGGCCATATCCCGGGCAGTGGTATAGGCCTGGCCGCTGTCGCCGCCATAGACATTGGTGAAATTGGTGCTGGTGCAGCCCATCTGCCGGACCCGGGCATTCATCATGGTCACAAAGGATTCCGTATTGCCCGCCACCCGCTGGGCCAGAACAATGGAGGCGTCACTGGCGTTGGCCAGCATGACGCAGTGCACCAGATCCTCCACCGTCAGCTGCTCCTCGTTTTTCAGGCTGACATGCTGCTGGCCGGAGGGGAAGCGATTGTTATTGCTCACGGTCAGCACATCGTCCAGCTGGCAGTATTCCAGGGCGAGGAGAGTGGTGACCATCTTCGCCAGGCCGCCTACCGCAACCTTGGCATCCGGGTTGTAGGAATACACCAGCGTACCGGTATTGCGTTCAAAGGCGAAAGCCGCCTGAGCCGTATCCAGCCGCCGGTCAGACCCCGCCAGCGCCACATAGCCATCCACGGTACGGCAGCCATTGAGAATGCACACGCTGCCGAAAGCCAGCTCCGAGGTGGCGGATGGGCCGTCGGCAATGACGTACTGGGTTTCCTCCGTGGGCTGCTCCGCAAAAGCCCTGGGGAAGATACACACCATGGCCAGCATGAGTATGGCCAGCCGGAATCCTACAGATCGTTTTTTCATAATTCTCCCTCAATGTTTCCCACCGGACTTGTCCAGAGGAAAAAAATCGTGTATAATGGTCGGGGAAAGCCCACGAGCTTGGTTCTTCCCCCGGAGGATGATTTTACGCGGTTGCTGTATCCGGTTTGCCTCCGGACTGCATTCAAAAGACGATAGGCATCCTTATTATATCAGTTTTTCCCTTTCCCGTCAATGAATAGTTCCCGGCTCAAATGTGTCAAAAAAGGAGGAATTCCATGAAAATTCTGGTTGTGGATGACGAAGCGGTGATTGTCAAGGGCATTCGCTTCAATCTGCAAAGCGACGGCTACGAAGTGATCTGCGGCAGTAGCGGACTGGATGCCCTCCGGCTGACCCAGGAGGAAAAGCCGGATCTTTTGATACTGGATGTGATGATGCCCCAGATGGACGGCCTCACCGCCTGCCGGAAAATCCGGGAGTTTTCCACCGTTCCCATAATCATGCTCACCGCCAAGTCCGAAAACGAGGACAAGCTCACAGGCTTTGATTCCGGCGCGGACGACTATCTGACCAAGCCCTTTAACATTCTGGAGCTGAAGGCCCGGATTCGCGCTCTGCTGCGGCGTTCCAGCCCCGACAGCCGGGATGAGCTGTCCGCCGGGGCCATTTGCCTGAATCCGGGCAGCCGCAATGCCCAAAAGAACGGAACCGCCATTGCGCTCACCGTTAAGGAATACGACCTGGTGGAATTCCTGATGAAGCATCCCAACCAGGTGTTTTCCCGGGAGGCGCTTCTGGACGCGCTCTGGGGGGACGAGAGCCGCAGCGACAGCCGCACCGTGGATGTGCACATCCGCCGTCTGCGGGAAAAGCTGGAGGACGACCCGGCCCAGCCCAAATACATTCTGACGAAATGGAGTGTTGGCTATTACTTCCGAAAGCAATAACAGTCACCGGTACCGAAGCTCTCAGTTCCTCTATGCCATGGCCTATGTGGCCGTAACCCTGGTGGTGCTGGTTGCCCTGAATCTCTACTGCTCCGCCGTGAGCAGAAAGCTGATCTACCGCAGCAAGGAGCATTCCCTGGTGGAAAAATGCAGTCTGGCCGCCGACGAGCTGGGGACCATGGAACAGCTGGATGCTTTCACCATTTCCCAGCTTTTGGGAAAAATGGAAAGCCTGACCGTCACCCGGCTGATCGTATCCGATGCCTCCGGATGCTGCCTCTACGACAGCAGCGGGACCGCCGTGGGCCAGCGGATCCTGCTGCCGGAGGTGCTGCAGGCCCTGGATGGTGAGAACATCTTCAACGGGAATTACAAAAAAGGCATCGTCATCTGCCGGGCGGCCACCCCAATTACCTATGGAAAGCAAATCACCGGCAGCGTTTACATGACGGAATATGACCCCATCCGCGGGGAGCTGCTGCGGGGATTCCAGCTGCATATTTTCCAGATCACCGCCCTGCTGGAAATAATTGTGCTTCTCTTTGCCCTGATCTACGCCACCCGGTTCGGCTCACGGATGAGCAGGATTATGAGCTCCATGCGAATCATCCAAAGCGGGGACTACAGCCACAAGGTCACCATCAGCGGAAATGATGAGCTGGCGCTTCTGGGGCGGGAATTCAACGACCTGACCGACCGGCTGCAAAACTCCGAGCAGATGCGGACCCGGTTTGTGGCGGATGCCTCCCACGAAATCAAAACTCCTCTGGCCTCCATCAAGCTGCTGGCCGATTCCATCCTGCAAAATGACATGGATGCCGCCACCATGCGGGAATTCGCGGCAGACATCGGCGCGGAGGCGGAGCGGCTGAACCGGATGACGGAAAAGCTGCTGATGCTGACCCGGCTGGACAGTGAAGCCAGCCGGGAGCTGGAGATCATACACATTGCTCCCACCATTCGCCGGGTGGAACGGATGCTGGCTCCCGCCGCAAAAGCTGCCGGGATCACCACGAAACTGGATCTGGAGGAAAACTGCCCGGTGCTGATATTGGAGGATGACCTGTACCAGATCGTGTTCAACCTGATGGAAAACGGCATCAAATACAATGTCCCCGGCGGAAATCTCACAGTCACCCTGAAACGGAAGGAGGACGATGCCCTGCTCACTGTGACGGATACGGGCCTGGGAATTCCCGCCGACGCCCTGCCCCATATTTTCGAGCGCTTTTACCGGGCGGATAAGTCCCGTTCCCGGGCCACCGGCGGCAGCGGACTGGGGCTTTCCATCGTCCATACCATTGTGAAAAGCAACGGCGGCACCATTCAGGCGGAAAGTCAGGAGAATCTGGGCAGTACGTTCACCGTCACCTTTCCTCTTTTTGACACGGAGGCAGCCATATGAAAAAAAATCTCATATTGGTTCTGATGTGCCTGCTTTTCCTGTCCGGCTGCGGCAGAAGCGGAAAGCCACTGTTCGACCCGGTATATTTCTACTATCCCAGAGTGGAGTATGGCTACGGCGACGATGACAGCGTCATCACCTGGGAGGCCATGGACGGCACCGGACATATGGAGGATTATTCCTATCTGCTGGCGCAGTACTTTGCCGGGCCCATTGACGAAGAGCTGTACAACCCATTCCCGGCAGGAACCGCATTGCTCAGCGCAGAGATGGAAGAGAAAAGCTTTCTGCTGCGTCTGACGGATGAAGCACTGAACCTGCCGGAGCATCAGTTCTCCCTGGGCTGCTCCTGCCTGAGCATGACCTGCTTTGAGCTGGCCCCGGTTCGGGAGGTCACCGTCTTCTGCGGCGAGAAAAGCCTGACCATCCGGCGGGACGGGATGCTGCTGCTTGATGACTACACGCCGGATTTCTGAAACAAGAGAACGGAGGAACAACATGAAATTCATATCCTGGAATGTAAACGGTCTGCGCGCCTGCATTGGAAAAGGCTTTCAGGACTATTTTGACGCATCGCAGGCGGATTTCTTCTGCCTGCAGGAGACCAAGCTCTCCGCCGGACAGCTTTCTCTTCCCCTGCCCGGCTACCACTGCTACTGGAATTACGCCGAGAAAAAAGGTTATTCCGGCACCGCCATTTTTGCCCGGGAGGAACCAATGTCCGTGGTGTATGGTCTGGGGGTTCCGGAGCTGGACACCGAGGGACGGCTGATCACCCTGGAATATCCCAAATTTTACCTGATCACCTGCTACACCCCCAACGCCCAGAGGGAGCTGGCCAGAATCGACCACCGCTTGAAATGGGATCGGGCTTTCCGGGATCATCTCGCAAGTCTGGATGAAAAGAAGCCGGTGATCATCTGCGGCGACCTGAATGTGGCCCACAAGGAGATCGATTTGAAAAACCCCGCCGCCAATCGGGGCAACGCCGGTTTTTCCGACCAGGAGCGCCAGAGCTTCCAGGAAACCCTGGACTTAGGCTTCACCGACTCCTTCCGCCACCTCTATCCGGATGCCACCGGTGCCTACAGCTGGTGGAGCTACATGTTCCACGCGAGAGAAAAGAACGCAGGCTGGCGGATCGACTATTTCCTGGTATCCAACCGGGTATCTGCCCAAATCAAGGAGGCCGCCATTCACTCTGAAATCTTCGGTTCCGACCACTGCCCGGTGGAGCTGATCATGGATATCTGAACCGGTAAATTGGATTTTTCCGGCGAATCGGCAGGAGGGGCTGCTCCGGTTTGAATGCATCCATCTCCCGCTGGAGCTGTTTCAGGAAAGCATCCGCAGGAGGGAAAAAGTAGGGCTTGTTGTCGTACCACGAAAATAACGTTCCCGTAACCTACACTTCGTAGAATCGAAATCCGGAGGGACATGGCGGCTGCCACATCCCTCCGGATTCGTTTTTTATATGGAAATTACTGCTTCTTATAGCCGCACTTGGGGCATACGCCCTTTTCGTTCAGCGCAATGCCGCACAGGGGGCAGCGGTCCTTGGTGCCCTCGGGCTGGTATTCCTGAGAGGCAGCGTTCACGCCGCTGGTAAAGGTCAGCTTGGCAATGTTCAGCTTGTCCTTCAGCAGGTCGTAGACAATTTTGATCATGCCCTCAACGGTCATGGTCTCCTTGGTGACCACCAGGCGGCAGTCGGGATAGGCCGTGGCCAGCTCTGTCTTGAAGGCGGGGCCTTTCATTTTGTTGCTGGGAGCGCCGTCCTTAATGCCCTGCTCTTCGTAGACCTTCAAGATGGCGGGCAGCAGAGGGTCATCCTCCCGCAGAATCAGCGCATGGTCAAAATTTTTCAAAACCGACCAGGCGGTCTTCTGAATCTCGTTGCAGGGGAATACCATATTCACCCCCGGCTCCACCGTGTCCTCCACCTCAATGGTCAGAACACCGGTATGGCCGTGCAGATACTGAGCCTCTCCTTTAAAACCATAAAAACGATGTGCGTACTGCAGATCCAGCGTTGTAATGCTTCTCATAATAAACCTCCTTGAAAAAAATGATGTATGAAAACGCCCGTTTCCGCGCCTTTTCCACAAAAACGCTATCCCTGGTGAGAATGCTTCTCCTCTTTGCACGCGGGGCAGACACCGTGAAACAGAATGTCATACCCGTTGAAGTCGAAGCCATGGGCATCCCGAATGCCCTTTTCCAGTCCATCGACAAAATCCATGTCCACATCGAAGAGGCGGCCGCAAACACGGCATTTTATGTGGCAGTGGTCCGTGCAGATATGGTCGAAGCGGTCGGCACTCCCAGGCAATTCAAGGCGGCGGATCTGCCCCATCTCGGCTAACAGATTCAGATTCCGGTATACCGTTGCCCTGCTGATGGTGGGATGCTCCTTTTTGATTTCGTCGTACACCTCATCTGCTGAGGCGTGGCAGTGCAGCTTGTTCACTGCCTCCAGCACCAGGCTGCGTTGGATCGTATTACGTCTTGCCATAGCATTTCCCTACATAGTACTTAATCCTTATTGATATAATATCTCATTATGGTCCATTTGTCAAGTTCTTTTCAAGGAGATTTCCTGTTTTGGGCAGCGATGCCTGCCCGGGAAAGTCAAAAGGGCTTCAGGTTCATATCCTCCGTGCAGTCGCAGAGGAACTGGGCAAGCAGCTCGGCGCAGTCCTGGATGTCTTTCAAGGAGCCCACCTCGTCCGGGCAGTGCATGTAGCGCAGGGGGATGGACACCAGGGCAAAGGGAACACCCAGGCAGGTGCGGTGGATAATGTCTCCGTCGGTGTAGGTGCGTCCGTTGGCGGCCTCAATCTGCACGTTTATGTTCCGCTTTTCTGCCGCCGCCAGCAGCCGCTCATTCACCTTTTTATGGATGGAGGGGCTGTTGCAGATCACCGGCCCCTTGCCCACGGAGATATCTCCGGTAAGTCCGGCATCGATGCCCGCGTAGTCGCTGGTGTAGGTCACATCCACGGCGATGGCGATGTTGGGCCGAACCCGGGAGGCGGTGAAGTAAGCGCCGCTGCCGGTGGTCTCCTCTCCGGTGGTGGAGGCGGCATACACACCAATGGACACGCCCTTTTCCTTGGCAAGCTTCAGCGCCTCCATGACGATGTAGGCCCCCACCCGGTCGTCCATGGCCCGGGCAGTGATCCGGCCGTTGAGCAGCTCCCGGACATCGGTGTCGAAATTCACCGTATCCCCCAGGGAAACCGCCTTGAGGGCATCGGCCTTATCCAGAGCGCCAATGTCAATGGTCAAATCGGAGGCTTTCAGGTTTTCTTTTTTGGCAAGCTCCCGGGTGTTCACCACCGCGCCGTAGAGGATGCCGTTTTTTGTATGTACCCGGACCTTGTGTCCGGGATAAGTGGTGGCATACACGCCGCCGATGTTGGTCACCTTTAAGAAGCCCTCCTCGCTCACCGCCGTGACCATCAGGCCGATTTCATCCGCGTGGCCGGTCATCAGTACCCGGAACGGGGCCTCCGGGTTCACAGCGGCGGTAACAGTGCCCATTTCATCCACGGAAACGGTATCGGCAACGGGCTGCATATGGTCATAGATTTTCTTTTCGATCTCCGTTTCGCTGCCGGATACACTGTTGGAACGCAGCAGCTCCATCAAGAATTCCCTGTTCATGTCTTTGTTCTCCTTTTTAAAAAATCCCCTGCATCCGAGAATACAGGGGACTTTCGATTCACTTACAGCAGATCCGTTACCAGGCTCAAAGCTTCCTCATCCGCAACCAGCGTGAAATCCGGATGCAGCTGCAAAATGGAGCCGGGGGCCTGGGGACGGATGGGCCCGAAGAAGCAGTCCTTCACCGCCTGGGCCTTGTTTTTCCCGTTGACCACCAGCAGCACCCGCTTTGCCTTCATGATGCCGCCGATGCCCATGGTGTAGGCGTACTGGGGCACTTCCTCCCGATTCGCAAAGAACCGGGCGTTGGCATCGATGGTGGCATCGGTGAGCCGGACCTTGTTGGTATTCTTCACGAATTCGTCAGCGGGCTCGTTGAAGCCCACATGCCCGTTGGGGCCGAGACCCAGCAGCTGAAGATCCGCGCCGCCAAAGGAATCAATCACCCCATCATACCGGGCGCACTCCCCTGCCGCATCCGGATTCATCCCGTTGGGGATGTTGCAGTTATTTTGGTCAATGTTCACATGGTCAAAGAGGTGATGGCGCATGAACCAGGCATAGCTCTGGTCGTGTTCCTTCGGAAGACCAACATACTCGTCCAGATTCACGGTTCTCACCTGGGAAAAGTCCAAATCGCCGCTTTCGTATTTGGCAATCAGCTCCTTGTAGGTACCCACGGGGCTGCTGCCGGTGGCCAGACCCAGCACACAGTCCGGCTTCAGTTGAATCTGCGCGGCAATGATATTGGCCGCCTTTCTGCTGACATCCTGATAGTCCTTGGCGCGAATCAGTCTCATATGCATACTCCTTTGTATGTTTTGTCGGTGTTTTCATTATATCATCTTCAAAAAGACTTGTACAGCAGAATTTCCTGCTTGCCCTCGGAAATCTGGCATTATTTCTCATTATCTTTTTGGGGCTGTTTTTATGGCCAGATTGCGGTATAATGGGCGCAAATCCAATTGGGAGGGATTTCAAATGAAACAGAAAACCATTTCCACAAAGAAAATTGTCGTCACCGCCCTGATGGCCGCCCTCACCGTAGCAGGCTCCGCCATCCGTGTCACCCTGCCCATCGACATCGCGGGCACCACCTCCTTCCACCTGGGCAACATCATGTGCGCTCTGGCTGGCCTTTTGCTTGGGCCCTGGTACGGCGGCCTTGCTGCCGGCATCGGCTCCATGCTTTATGACTTCACCAACCCCCTTTACATCGCCGAAAGCTGGATCACGCTTTTGACCAAGGGTGCCTACGGCGTGGTGGCAGGACTGGTATTCCTATACGTCAGCAAACTCTTTAAGAAGCAGGAGCTCTCCGTTTGGGCCGTCGTTGCCCGGGCCGCCATTGCCACCGCAGCCGGTGCCGTGACCTATGCGGTGCTGTATCTGCTGAAATCCTACATCAAGGGCATTGTGGTCAACGGTCTGGCCCACGACGCTGCCATGCTCACCCTGGCCGCCAAGCTGCCCGCCACCATTTTCAACGGTGTGGTTGCCATCATCTTCGCCCCCATTCTGATCGTGGCAATCAAAGCTGCACTGAAAAAAAATCATCTGGAAATCTGAGCCAGCCTGCCGGGGTCGTAAATACCCCGGCAGTTTTCTTTTCCAATTTTCTCCCGCCGCATATTTTCTCCGCTTTGGTTTATACTAACCGCAAGCCCAGAAAAAAGGAGGGAAAATCAATGAACAGCCATGCCAACAAATGTGTGGAGTGCACCGTGCGCGAGTGCGCCAACCACTGCCAGAGTGAAAACTATTGCTCCCTGGATAAGATTCTGGTGGGCACCCACGAGTGCAACCCCACCGTGGACCAGTGCACCGACTGCATGTCCTTCCGCAGAAAGTAACCCAGCTTTTTTGAAAGGGAACCCCAGGCGGTTCCCTTTCTTTTTTTCCTTGACCGGAATTCAAAAATAGGGTATGATGTTTTCATACATCGTTATTGAAGTGTACATATTTTTTTCATATGCGCCTTTTATCATGATAAACAAATGAAAAAACAAGGAGGAATTTCCATGGAAAATAATGATAACGATTTTGGCTTCTACGATTCTCAGGAATCCCAACATACCGACCGGCAGAATCTGGAGCCCATGAATCATCCGGAGCAGTCCTCTGCACCCTCCGGCAAAAAGGGACGCAAGGGAATGCGGGCCGCTGTGTCCGCCGTCCTTGTAATGGCCCTGGTGGCCGGCAGCTGCGGCGCCACCTATGGCATTCTCAACAGCAAATTTGAAAAGCAGGCCCAGGCAGATGCCGCCGCCATCCAGCAGCTGCAGCAGCGGCTCAGCCGTCAGAGCACCCAGGCCGATCCCGTGGGGTATGTGATGGAAGAGGGTGCCCTGTCTCCCAAGCAGATTTATCAGGAGTACGCCTCCAGCGTGGTGGCAATCTCCAGCACCGTTGAAACCCTTTCCTACGGCGGTCAGACCCGGCAGGGCACCTACACCGGCTCCGGCTTCATCCTCACCGACGACGGCTATGTGGTTACCAACTACCATGTCATTGAGGGCGCTACCTCCGTCACCGTCGTGATGGACACCCAGGAGGAATATCCGGCGGAAGTCATCGGCTACGACGCTTTGAACGACGTTGCCGTTTTGAAGATCGATGCCAAGAACCTGCCTGCCGTGAAGCTGGGCAGCAGTGATGCCCTGAGCATCGGCGACATGGTGGTGGCCATCGGCAATCCGCTGGGCTCCCTCACCGCTACATTGACCGTTGGCTATGTCAGCGGCAAGGATCGTCAGGTCTCCACCGACAGCACCGTGATCAACATGATTCAGACCGACGCCGCCATCAACTCCGGCAACTCCGGCGGCCCTCTGTTCAATGTGTACGGCGAGGTGGTGGGCATTACCTCCGCAAAGTATTCCGGCACCACCACCTCCGGTGCTTCCATTGAGGGCATTGGCTTCGCCATCCCCATTGACGATGTGATGAGCATCATCGGCGACCTGCGGGACTTCGGCTATGTCACCGGCGCCTACCTGGGCGTGACCGTGCAGGATACCGATGCCTCCGCTGCCTCTCTTTACGGTCTGCCCACCGGCGCGTATGTTGTCACCGTTGTGGAAGATGGCAGTGCCGACCAGGCAGGCATCCAGCCCAAGGATATCATCATCAAGCTGGGAGATACCGATGTGTCCACCGTATCCGAGCTCACCCGCGCCCTGCGCCGGTTCAAGGCCGGGGATCAGACCACCGTCACGGTCATCCGTTCCGGCGAGCGGATCACCCTGGACGAAAAGCCCAAAGATCTGGATTCCGGCTCCAATGTCACCGCCACCGAGCCCAACATGCCCGACAACGGCAGCTACGACGAGTGGTACAAGTACTTCTTCGGCGAAAACCGCAAGGGTTGATAAAAACCAGCTTCTTTCCTCAGTCAGCACACTTTCAAAAGCGCAGGACCTCTCCGGAAATGGGGAGGCCCTGTTTTTATCCCGCAAAATACCGTTTTCCCCGGAATGGTCCCGCCCAGGCAACTCCGATCTTGAGAGGAAAAGCATCTTTTTTCTAAATTATGAAAAATGCGAATTGAAAACGTTTTCACAATATGCTATCCTGATAGGTGAGATTATAACAATCCTCTTCGGAAAAGATGTGAAAACATGGCTTTAACCCTGATGATTGTAGACGACAGTGAGGACTTCCGGTCAGCTTTGGAAGCAGCTCTCTCCGATGCCTTCCGCATCGTCCAATGCCGCAACGGCAGACAGGCGCTGGATACTGCGCCGCAGGTCAAGCCGGATGTGATCATTTTGGATCTGATGCTCACCGAGGTGGACGGCGTTACTCTGCTGCATGAAATCCGCCAGGCCGGATTGCACCCGATCGTGCTGGCAGTGACACGATTTTTCAACGGATATATTATGGAATCCGCTCAGGAGCTTGGCATTGGCTATCTCATCCGCAAGCCCTGCAGCTCCGCCGCCGTATCCCAGCGGGTTCGGGATTTGTGCAAGCGGCTGAACAGCGAGCCTGTGGTGCCCATCATCCCTGGGGACTATGTGACGGAGCAGCTGAAAAGCCTGATGTTCGTACCCAAGCACAAGGGCTTTGAATATCTGAAGGAGGCCGTCCTGCTCATGTGCTGCCAGCCGGATATCTCCATTACCAAGGAGCTGTATCCCAAGGTGGGCGTTCTCTCCGGCAGCAGCCCATCCCAGGTGGAGCGGTCCATCCGCAGCGCCATCGCCGTGGCCTGGAGCCAAAGCGATGCCCCGGCCTGGGAGCGGTTTTTCCCGCCCGAGCCCGACGGTTCGATTCCCAAGCCCAGCAATGGCTATGTCATTTCCCGGCTGGCAATGGATCTGCGGGAAAAGCTCGCGGAAGAGGGCGAGAAAAGAAAAAATAATGTTTGACAAATCTCCAATTTGCCTATATAATATCTAAGCATGACTGCGAGGAGGGGAAAAGTATGCTGCTGGGGCTTTCCAAGATCATTGACAGTCCCGGAGCCAGCGTGGATTTCTCCACCTGCGTAGATCTGAGCGATCTTCGTTACGGCGTTACCAATCCGGTATCCGAACCGGTACTGGCCCAGGGTACGGTACGCAACACTGCCGGGGTGCTGCTGCTGAAAGGCAGTATTTCCACCACCATTCACGGTGTTTGTGACCGCTGCGCCGCAGATTTTCACCGGGAGATCCGTTTCCCCATGGATGTGGTTCTGGTCACAGAGCTGAGCAATGAGGAAAACGAAGACGAGTGGGTATTCCCTCTTGAGGGAGACAGCGCCGATCTGGATGATATCGTTCGCACGGTGTTCGTCCTGAATCTGGATTCCAAGCTGCTGTGCCGGGACGATTGCAAGGGCATCTGCTGCAAATGCGGCAGAAATCTGAACGACGGTCCCTGCCAGTGTGAAAAGGAGCTGGACCCCCGATTTGCTGCTTTAAAGCAGCTTCTTCAAAAGTAGACCCATATTAGATGCTGTGAAAAGCAGTTTTACCAAGGAGGTGTCACCATGGCTGTCCCTAAGTGTAAAGTGTCCAAGGCCCGCCGCGATAAGCGCCGTGGCTCCAACTGGAAGCTCTCCGCTCCCAGCGTCGCGGTTTGCCCCAAGTGCGGTGAACCCGT
>JAXECZ010000083.1:0-14029 GCA_034104845.1 Faecousia sp.
GAAAGGGCTTGACAATTCTGTCTACATGATGTAGAATACCATTGTCTACAATAAGTAGAACGAGGAGGAATACACATGACAGAATATCGTCTGGGAGAAGCGGAAGCGGTATTTGCCGACATCATCTGGAAAAACGAGCCCTTGCCCTCCCGACTGCTGGCGGAGCTGGCAGAGCAGCGGCTGAACTGGAAACGCACCACTGCCTACACGGTTTTAAAGCGGCTGTGCGACCGGGGGCTGTTTCAGAATTCCGGCGGAATGGTATCTTCCCTGGTGAGCCGGGAGGAATTCTATGCCCGGCAAAGTGAGCAGTTTGTGGAGGATACCTTTCAGGGCTCCCTGCCCGCCTTTTTGGCAGCGTTCAGCAGCCGGAAGAAGCTGTCCGATTTGGAAATCCAGGAGCTGCAAAAAATCATTGATTCCATGAGGGGGTGTGGGGCATGAAAGAAGCATTTCTGCAAATTCTGAACATGAGCCTGACGGGCAGCGCGGTGATTCTGCTGGTGCTGACGGCGAGGCTCCTTTTGAAACGGGCACCGAAGATTTTTTCCTATGCCCTTTGGGGCGTGGTGCTGTTCCGGCTGCTGTGCCCGGTGTCCCTGTCGGCCTCGGTGTCCATGCTGGGCTGGCTGAAGCCGGAGGTGCAGCCCGCCACGCCGGTGACCAGCACCGTATCCTATCTCCCCGACACATACATTCAGAATCGGGCAGAAGCGGTGATCCTCCCACAGGTGGCCCCTGTTCAACCCCGGGAGGTTCCTGCAGACAAAACGGAAGCACCGGATTTTCTGGACATTGCTTCTGATGTCTGGCTTGCAGGCGCAGCCATCATAGCCCTTTACAGCGCCGCACAATATCTCCGTCTGCACAAAAAGCTTGCGGGAGCAGCCCTTTCCCGGAAAGGGGTCTATCTGGCGGATCGCATCGATACGCCCTTTGTGATGGGGGTTCTCCGTCCCAGGATTTATCTGCCCTCCGGTCTTTCCGGTCGGGAACAGGAATTCATCCTCGCCCATGAGCAGCGGCACATCCGCCGGGGTGACCCGCTGTGGAAGCTGCTGGGCTACCTGGCCCTGTGCCTCCACTGGTTCAATCCCTTGGCCTGGGCGGCCTTTATCCTTGCATCCAAGGATATGGAAATGAGCTGCGACGAAGCGGTCATCAAGCAGCTGGGCGGCCAGATTCGGGCGGACTACTCGGCGGCCCTGCTTCGCCTGACCGCCCGTCAACGCCCCATTGCCGGAATGCCCCTGGCCTTCGGTGAGGGGGACACCAAGGGCAGGATTGTCAACATGGCCCGGTGGAGGAAGCCAAAAACCTGGGTTCGCATCGCCTGCGGGGCGGTATGCCTGGGGATTCTGATGGCCTGCGGGCTCAATCCCAGACAGGCGGTGGGCGCAAAGGAAGTTAGCCGGCTGTCCGGCCCTGCCAGTGTCCGGGTGGGAGAGCTGTCTTTCCGTCTGCCCGGGGGACTCACCTACGAGGGCAAGGAGAACGCGCCCAACAAGGCTTCCGGAGAAATTTCCGACGGAAGCAATGTGGTTGGCGGCGTCATGACGTTCCCCATGCCGGAGGATGTGTCCAGCTGGGACTGGCTTCAAGCCCTCGACCTGTGGGAGTGGGAGGATACCAGTCTGGGCTACTATGCCGACAGCCTTGGGGCAGAGGGGATTACCCTGGAATTTTTCAGCGATGTGCCCGAGGGGGTGGAGCGGACAGTGCTGCGGAAGCATCAGTTCTTTTTCGGTGGCGACATGCTCTACGACCTCTGGTTGGATGAACTGCTGATGGAGCCTTCCCTGCAGGAAGCGCTTCTCTCCACCGCGAAAATCGGCCCGGAGTCCGCCCCGGCATTCTCTCCGCTGCCCTATGAGATCGGCACCCTGCCGGAGGGCTATTCCACCCTCTCCGGAGAAAACGGTGATATTCTGTTCACCAACGGGACGAGCATCGTGGGCGGCATCACCGGCTACCAAATCCCCGAGGGGGTGTATGACCCCAATGATGATATCTTCCTTTGGCTGGAGGATGTGGGGATTCCCGATTACGAGGACAGCACCCTGGCATTCTGGGGTGGTATTTCAGATTTCGTCGGCGGATGGACCGCAACCTTTGCCAGTGATGTGCCTGAAGGAGCGGACATCACCGTGAAACGCACCCACCATTTCAGCCCCTCCGGAAGCATGGTCTACGATTTCTGGCTGGACGAGCTGCTGCTGGATACCCAAACCCAGTTTGCGTTGGAGGACGCGGTACGATTTGTCCCGCCCGTCTCAGAGGCGGAATTGGAGCGGACGGGCAGACAGCTGCAAACGGAGCTGACCTTCTATATCGAAGGCATGGAGGAAGCCTGCCCGGCAACGCTGCACATGGAGGATGACTATTCCCTGTACATTCCCGATGAGGGCTGGACGCACTACATTGGGAATCTGGATTATCAGCCCCTGCAGCGATGGGAAAGTCAGGTCAATCCGAAAGTGGCGCTTCAAATCATCCGTCTGAATGGCATGACCCTTTCCCAGGCCCAGCACTGGGTGATAGAAGAAATGCCGGATTACACACTGATTTATGACAAGCAGGGCGGCCTGGGGGGTACGGATGCCGAAAACAATATGGCGGACATCCGATTCTGTGTATCCGAGGATGCTGTCTACGGGATTTGCTGCCTCTATCCCATGGAAGCGGCCGAGGGCTTCGGCACACGGTTGTATGCAATCGCGGACACCTTCGCCCTTACGACGGTTCCGAAGAGTCAGACCATGACCGCGGAGGACTATGCCTTTTCCCAGTGCTTCTCCGTGATGGATGGGCTTCAGGATGGCAGTGTTCACATGCAGACGGTGTGCGAATACGACAATACGCCCGGTGACAATTATGCCGAGGATTTCTATTTCGACGGGGAATTCGGCTGGATGCGAATTACCAAAACAGCCGGTGGGGAAACCCACGCTGAATTGTATGCAGACAACCGCTACTTTACCGGTGCCGGAGATGGGAAACTGGCCTGGACGGAGACAGACGCACCGTCTGAGTGGAGCGGCCCGTGGCTGGGTGGGTTCAGCTTTATCAAGCATTATGTGACCTACATCGATACCCTGAGCGGTGACGGCGGAACGTGGTACATGTTCCGGGTGGATGCGCCCTTTACGGATGAAGAGGGGGCAGTCCCGAACTATTTCGTGGAATTCCTTTTTGACGCCGACGGCAATTTTGTCAAGGTTCAGATTCATGTGAATTCCTTCCAGGAGGATGCCTTCACCCTGACGGAATCCATCGTTACCCTGGATGCGGACACCGTCTCCGGAGACATTGAACGAGAATACCAGCGCGCCATGGGATAAAGGCCCCTATGATGATCGATCCTCTGTATGGTTTCGGCCATACAGAGGATTTTTCTTTTGGCAGCCCTACGTCAGTTCTTGGGGAAATGGATATGCGAAAGGCCCATGGCGGCTAGAAGCTTTGTCATATTGACGAAATTGTTTTCGATATTATTTTACCCATAAAAGCAGGAAGCGCTATATTATGCCTGGGACAATCCATATTTTTTGTTCATATTTTCTTCAAATAGATAATGCATTTTTCGTCATTTTGTGCTATGATAGGTGACTGTGAAGCAATGTGACAGGAGGTATTTATGTATACGGTATTATTTCTTTTCTGGCTGCTTCTGAACGGAAAACTCACCGCCGAGGTTGTGGGCCTGGGCCTGGTGATCACAGCACTGATGGCGTTGCTGGAATGGAAGCTCTTCGGCTACAGCGTGAAGCAGGAGCAGACGATCCTTCGGAAAGCGCCGGTTTTCTGTGCCTATCTGCCGGTGCTGTTCTGGGAGATCCTCAAGGCAGGAACCGTGGTGGGCCGGGATATCGTCTTCCGGCGGTATAAGCTCACCCCCACCCTGGTGAGCTTCCACACGGATTTAAAAACAGATTTCGGCAGATTCCTGCTGGCCAATTCCATCACCCTCACCCCTGGCACCATCACCGTGCAGGTGGAGGGGGACAAGCTCACGGTTCACTGCCTGGACAAGTCCATGCTGGATACCACGCCCGATGGGACGTTCCAGCGGTGGATTCGGAAAATGGAGGAAAAATGATGAACGCATGGTTTGACTATCTGCTGATCGGCATTCTCTTTTTGCTCACCGCCGGACTGTTTTTCTCCCTTTTGCGGGCCATTCGTGGTCCCCGGATGGCGGATCGGATTCTGGGCATCAACATGACCGGCAGCCTGACCACCGCAGCCATTGCGGTGCTGGCCATCTATCTGGATCAGAGCTGGCTGCTGGATGTATGCCTGATTTACTGCATGATCAGCTTTTTGGCCGTGGTGGTGCTGGCAAAGGTCAGCATTGCCTCCCACGAGGAACAGGAGGAATTTGACGATGTGTGAGACGCTTCGATTGGTCATTGCCGCCGTGCTGATGCTTGGCGGTGTGATCGCGGGAGCCATCAGCATTCTGGGTGTGTTCCGCTTTCGCTTCGTCATGAACCGGATGCACTGCGCCGCCATTTTGGATACCATTGCCATGGCCGGAATTCTGGGCGGGCTGATCTTAGCCAAGGCCAGCATGGCATTCACCCCCAAGCTGCTGGCAGCTCTGGTGGTTCTGTGGGTGGGCAGCCCCATCGCCTCCCATCTTGTAGGCCGGATGGAGATCGCCACCGACGAAACCGCCGCCCAGCATATCAAATTGGAGGAAGATACCCATGGATGTGATTGAACTCATGCTGCTCTTACTGCTGCTGGTGTGCGGCATTGCCACCTGCCTCAGCCGGAATCTTCTGGTTTCGCTGGTGATTTTCATGGCCTACAGCGTCATGATGAGTATTGTCTGGGTGCTGCTGGAAGCGCCGGATTTGGCCATCACCGAAGCTGCCGTGGGCGCGGGTGTATCCAGTGTGCTGCTGTTTCTGACCCTGAAAAAAATCCGGGACATTCGGAAGAAGGTGCAAGATGAAAAAAAGTGATTTTCTGGCATGGCTGAGATCCTGGGACGCCGGGGAATTCGATTTTACCGCCGCCCTGCCCAAGGACTACACCGACCCCAACGCCAATGCGGGCAACATCGACCATCCCTGGAAGCTGGAGCCGGTGAACCGGTTGGAGGAGGGAGAAATCCGCAGCTTTCGAAAGAGCTACCCCTTTTTTGCCGTGGCGCTCTGCGGCATCATGATCAGCTTCCTGCTGCTCACCGTGGCAAATCTGCCCACCTTTGGCTCCCCCCATTCCCCCGCCCACAATGAGGTGATGGAACGGTATGTGGAAAAGGGCATGGCAGAGACCGGCGCGGTAAATGTGGTGGCCGGTGTGATATTGGACTATCGTGCCTTCGATACCCTGGGAGAATCCCATGTGCTCTACACCGCCGCCACAGCGGTATTCATCCTGCTGCTGACGCTGAAAGGCTCCAAAGAACCGGAACAGGAAAAGCGGATCATGCAGTCCGACCCGCTGCTGAAAAGCACCGCAAGAATCATTGTTCCTCTGGTCATCGTCTACGGCATCTATGTGATCTTCAATGGTCACCTGGGCCCTGGCGGCGGCTTCTCCGGCGGGGCGGTGATTGGAGGCGGATTGATACTCTATGCCATTGCCTTCGGCTTTGAGCCGCTGGATAAAATCCTGAATCTGAAGGTCTATCGCATTGTGGTGCTGTGCGCCCTGTGCTTCTACAGCTTCGCCAAGTGCTACTCCTTCTTCTGCGGTGCCAATCATCTGGAAACCATTTTCCGTCCCGGCACCCCGGGGATGATCTTCTCCGCCGGGCTGATCCTGCCGCTGAATGTGGCGGTGGGCATTGTAGTGGCCTGCACCATGTACGGCTTTTATTCCATTTTTCAAAGGGGGCGTATCTGATGCTGCAAACCTTATGGGACAGCCGGGTGAACTGCATCGCGGTGATTCTGTTTGCCGTGGGCTTTGCCACATTGCTGCTGCACCGAAACCTCTTTAAAAAAATTCTGGGTCTGAACATCATGGACACTGCCTCCTGCCTGCTGCTGACCTCCATGGGCTATATTGAGGGCCGCACAGCCCCCATCATTGTGGACGGCGTTACCGACGTTGAACGCTACGGCAATCCCCTGCCCGCCGGACTGGTGCTCACCGGCATTGTGGTTTCCGTATCCGTCACCGCCGTGATGCTAGCCCTGACGGTGAAGCTCTATGAGCGGTATCATACCCTGGATTTGGATGAGATCTACATGATTGCCCGTCAGGAAGAGGGAAAGGAGGGGGAAAAATGAGCTTTGCCGTGAATTTTCCCCTGTTCACCATTGTCGCCTGCCTGGTTTGCAGTGTGGTTTCCTCCGTGCTGGACGGAAAACACGCCCGGCGGCTTTCCATGTGCCTGAGCTTTGCCGTGGCGGTCACCTCTCTTTTTGTGCTGTACACGGTTTACAGAAACGGGGAACCCATCACCTACATCATGGGCCATTTTCCCCACCCCTGGGGCAACGAGATCCGGATGGGCGTACTGGAAAGCTTTTTCTCCTTTGTCTTCTCTTTGGTGATGTTCCTCTGCATGAAAGGGGCAAAAATCAAGCTGGCGGAGGATTTGGAGCCCAGCAAAAGTCAGTTCTACTTCGTGATGGTGGATTTGATTCAGGCCTCCCTGCTGGTGCTTTGCTACACCAACGATATTTTCACCGGCTATGTGTTCATTGAGATCTGCACCCTGGCCTCCTGCGGCATTCTGATGATCCGTCAGATCGGCCGAACCACCCTGGCCTCCGTGCGCTACATGATTTTCAGCCTTATCGGCTCCGGATTGTTTCTGCTGGGTGTGACCATTCTTTACAACATCACCGGCCATCTGCTGCTGCCCAGCCTTCACGAGGCTGTGGGGAAGCTGGCGGAAACCGGGCAGTACCGGATTCCCCTGAGCTCCTCCATCTGCCTGATCACCGTGGGACTGGCCATCAAAAGCGGCCTGTTTCCGTTCCACTACTGGATGCCGGACACCTACGGCTACGCCACCCCCTGCTCCTCCGGCATTCTCTCCGGCCTGGTTTCCAAGGGCTACATCTTTTTCCTGCTGAAAGTGATCTTTAACGGCTTCGGCGCAGAGGTATTTTATGGCAGCGGCGTGCAGAATGTGCTCTTCGTCTTCGGCATCTGCGGCATGATTTTCGGCTCCATCGGCGCCATTCGGGAAAATGACATCTTCCGGATGCTGGCCAATTCCTCCGCCGCCCAGATCGGCTATGTATACTTAGGCATTGGCATCTCTCCGGAGGCCGGTGTCATCGGTGCCCTGTTTCACATTCTCACCCATAGCGTGACCAAGCCGGTGCTGTTTCTCTCCGCCTCCCGGCTCTCCGACGCGGCAGGGGGCAGCCGGCGGTTTAAGGATCTCCAGGGCAGCGGCTACGCTTTCCCCCTGGCGGGCTTTGCCTTCTCCCTGGGAGCACTGAGCATGATCGGCATTCCCATGACCATGGGCTTTATGTCCAAATATCTGCTGGCGGTGGCCGGACTGGGTGTCTCCGCCAAGGCCGTGCCCACCCTGCTGGCCCTGGCACTGAGCACCATTCTGAACACCTTCTATTTTGCCCGAACCATCATCCGGCTCTACACCCCCGGGGCGCCCCTCGCCTCCGCCAAAGCGCGGAAGGCCCAGGCTCCCTTTGGTCTGTCGGCCATCTGCTTCAGCCTGTTGAATCTGGCGGCGGGCATCTTCGCCTCCCCCCTGATCGCTCTGCTGCGGCAGGGACTGGAATATTTTGGAAAGGTGGGTTAACACTATGATGCTCACAATGATTCTACTGCCCGCGCTGGCGGCTCTGATTCTGCCCTTTCTGAAAAAGAAGCAGGACAAGCACCGCTGCGTGATCCTGGCCCTGGTCCTGGAAGCGGTGCTGGCCGCCAACGCCCTGCTCCTGCCGGAGCGGGAGCTGGTGCTCTTCTCCATGACGGAAGGCCTGACCATTGCCCTGCGCCTGGACGGCATCTCCAAGCTCTTCATGACCATCGCCTCCTTTGGCTTCCTGCTCACCGGAATCTATGCTTTCCGCTATCTGGAGCATGAGGAAAAGGACGACCGGTTCTTCTGCTTTTTTCTTCTGTCCCAGGCAGCGCTGATGGGCATGGATTTCAGCAGGAACCTCATCACCATGTACCTGTTCTTTGAGATGATCACCCTGCTGAGTATGCCTCTGGTGCTTCATGACCGGACGGAGGAGGCAGTACGGGGCGCCCTCAAGTACCTGTTCTACTCCGTGGCAGGTGCCTTTCTGGCTCTGGGCTGCATCTTCTTCCTGTCCCAGTACTGCGATACCCTGGAATTTATTCCCGGGGGCTCTCTGAACGCCGAAAAGCTTGCCGGCCACCAGGGGCTGGTGCAGACTGTGGTGTTTCTGGGGGTGGTGGGCTTCGGTGCCAAGGCCGGTATGTATCCCCTCCATGGCTGGCTGCCCACGGCCCATCCGGTAGCACCCGCTCCCGCCTCCGCCGTGCTCTCCGGCATCATCGCCAAGGCCGGTGTGCTGGCCATCATCCGGGTCATCTATTTCTCCGTGGGGACGGAGTTCCTCAGGGGCACCTGGGTACAGCAGGCCTGGCTGGCGCTGGCGCTGCTGACGGTATTCATGGGCTCCATGATGGCCTACCGGGAAAAGGTGTTTAAAAAGCGGCTGGCTTATTCCTCCGTCAGTCAGATCTCCTACGCCCTGGTGGGGCTCTTCTTCCTGACCCCGGAAAGCGCCCTGGGCGGGCTGCTCCATGTGCTGTTCCACGCCACCATCAAGGTGTGCCTGTTCCTGGTGGCGGGCTCCATCATCCACAACACCGGAAAGCACAATGTGGATGAATTTGTGGGGCTGGGCAAGGCCATGCCAAAAACCCTGTGGGGCTTCACCCTGGCAGCACTGGCGCTGATTGGCATTCCCCCCGCCTCCGGCTTTGTGAGCAAATGGTATCTGGCCCTGGGCGCTCTGGATTCCGGTATGGCGGTTTACAGCTGGCTGGCCCCCGTGGTGCTGCTGATCTCCGCCCTGCTCACCGCCGGGTATCTGCTGCCCATCACCGTTTCCGGCTTCTTCCCTGGGAAGGCTGCCGTGCTGCCGGAAAAGAATGACGAGGGCGGCTGGACCATGGTGGGGCCCATCTGGGTTCTGGCCGGTCTGACCCTGCTTTTCGGGCTTGCCGCCGGTGAGCTGGTTCCCATGCTGGAAAAGCTGGCAGCTTCCCTGTTCTGAGGTGCGATATGGACCAACGATTTTTACTGCTGGCGGTGCTGCTCCCCCTATTGGGCGGCGCACTGCTGCCCATGACCCACAAAGCAGGCAAAAAGGGAATGTACGGCACCATGTACGCAATCACCCTCGCCACCTCACTTCTGACTTGGGCCCTGATCCTCACCTGCAAAACGGAAACCCTCACCGTGGCCGTCCTGACAAAGGAGCTGACCTTATCCCTGCGATTTGACGGCCTGGGCCGGTTCTTTGCCGGAATCGTGGCGACTCTGTGGCCCTTGACGGTGCTGTACGCATCGGAATACATGAAGCACGAGGAGCGGCAGACCGCCTTCTTCAGCTTCTTCACCATGACCTACGGCGTGACCCTGGGCGTTGCCATGTCGGCAAACCTGTTCACCATGTACGCCTTTTATGAGCTGCTCACCCTGGCCACCGTGCCCCTGGTGATGCATCCCATGACCCGCCGGGCCGTGCGGGCGGCAAAAACCTACTTTTCCTTTTCCCTCGGAGGCGCGGCCTTTGCCTTTACCTCCATCATGTTTCTCATCGGCAACGGCTATGGCGGTGATTTCCGCTTCGGCGGCTTCCTGGAGTCCGGCTTCAGCGGAAGCAAGAATCTGATGCTTACCTTCTACGTTCTGGGCTTTTTGGGCTTCGGCGTGAAGGCAGCCCTGTTCCCCGCCCATGTATGGCTGCCCAAGGCCTCCGTGGCGCCCACTCCTGTCACCGCCCTGCTGCATGCCGTGGCAGTGGTGAAATCCGGCGTGTTCGCCGTGATTCGGCTGACCTTTTACGCCTACGGCAGCGGTGTGCTGGCTGGAACCTGGGCGCAGAACACGGTGATGGCTTTCGCTGTTTTCACCATTTTTTACGGTGCCGCCAAGGCCGTGAAGGAGCAGCACTGGAAGCGGCGCCTGGCCTACTCCACCGTCGCCAATCTGTCCTACATCCTCTTTGGCGTTTCCATGATGACCCAGGCGGGCCTGGCCGCAGGTCTGCTTCACATGGCTTTCCATGCGGAGATCAAGATTCTGGCCTTTTTCTGTGCCGGTGCTGTGCTCCACGGCAGCGGCCGGGAGATGCTGGGCCAGCTGAATGGTCTGGGAAAGAAAATGCCCATCACCTTTGGCTGCTTCACCGTAGCCGCCCTGGCCCTCACCGGCATTCCGCCCTTTTCCGGCTTTGTGAGCAAATGGAGTCTGCTCACCGCCGCGGCCCAGGCGCAAACCGGCATGGCCTATCTGGGGGCAGGGGTTCTGCTGTTGGGTGCCCTGCTCACCGCCATGTATATGTTCACCGTGGTCTGCCGGGCCTTCTTCCCCTGTGCCGGTTCCGAGGACGGGAAGCTGGCAGCTGAGCATGAGGTGAGCTGGCGGATGACAGTTCCCATGACCATTCTGGCTGCGGCGATTCTGCTCACCGGAATCTTTGCCCAGCCCATTGTGAACGCGGCCCTGGCCATTGCCGGGGGAATTCGATAAGGAGGCGAGCGCATGAATCCCTGGTTATTTGTTTTCTTCCCCATGGTCATGGCTTTCGCCGCCTATTTCTCCGGAAAAAAGGGAGAGCGTGCCGCCGTTGCCACCGGGCTCGTCTGTCTGGCCTTTTCGCTTCTGGTCTGCTTTGGGCCGGATATGACCGTATCTCTCCCCCTGCTCACCGGATTGCAGCTGACGGTGGACGGCTTCCGGCGGGTTTACATCGTGGTCATCTGCCTGATGTGGGCGATGACGCTGCTTCTGTCCCCGGAGTATTTCCGGCACCAACACAACCTGGGCCGGTACTACTTCTTCAATCTCCTTACCCTGGGGGCGACTCTGGGGGTGTTCCTGGCAGCGGATCTGTATACCGCCTTTGTCTTCTTTGAGATCATGTCCTTTACCTCCTTTACCTGGGTCATCCAGGAGGAGACCCCCGAAGCCATCCGGGCGGCCATGACCTATCTGGCGGTGGCGGTGATCGGCGGACTGGTGGCGCTGATGGGACTGTTCCTTTTGCAGCAGGAGCTGGGCACCACCCAGATCACCCTGCTCTATGACCTGGCCCGCTCCTGCCCCCACAAGGGGACGCTTTATGCCGCCGGAGGCTGCATTCTCTTTGGCTTCGGGGCCAAGGCGGGCATGGTCCCCCTGCACATCTGGCTGCCAAAGGCCCACCCCGTTGCCCCGGCCCCTGCGTCGGCGCTGCTGTCCGGCGTGCTGACCAAGTCCGGCATCTGGGGCATCCTGGCCATTTCCGCCAACATTTTCCGGTATGACCCCGCCTGGGGCGCCCTGATTCTCACCCTGGGCACCATCACCATGGTGCTGGGGGCGGTGCTGGCGGTGTTCAGCATCAATCTGAAGCGGACCCTGGCCTGTTCCTCCATGAGCCAGATCGGCTTTATCCTGGTGGGCATTGGCATGATGGGCCTGCTGGGAGAGGAAAACGCTCTGGCTGCCCGGGGTGCCCTGCTGCACATGGTAAACCATTCCCTGTTCAAGCTGGTGCTGTTTGAATGCGCCGGTGTGGTGTATTTCAACCTGCATCAGCTGGATCTGAATGAAATTCGGGGCTTTGGCAGGAGGAAACCCCTGCTGAACCTGGCCTTTCTGCTGGGGGCAGCGGGCATCGGCGGCATTCCGCTGCTGAACGGCTATGTGAGCAAAACGCTGCTCCATGAAGCAATCGTGGAGGGAGCTGCCGAATACGGCTGGGCGCTGACGGGAGTGGAATGGCTGTTCCTGGTCTCCGGCGGCATGACCCTGGCCTACATGACCAAGCTCTATGTGTGCCTCTTTGTGGAAAAGCATCCCACCCGGCAGGCAGAGTTCGACGGGAAGAAGAAATACATGTCCCCCATGAGCGCCCTGGCTGTGATGCTTCCCGCAGTGCTTCTGCCCCTGCTGGGCCTGACGGCCAACGTAAGCATGAATGGCATTGCCGACCTGGGCACCGACTTTTTCCACTGCGGTACGCTGCACCACGCCGTCCACTATCTCTCCATGGAGAACCTAAAGGGTGCGGTGATCTCCGTTGTCATCGGGCTGGCTCTTTACTTCCTGTTCATTCGCCGGTTTGGGATGAAGGATGGGAAATATGTGGATCGGTGGCCCGAAAAGCTGGATTTGGAAAATCTCGTTTACCGGCCCCTGCTGCTGAAATGGCTTCCCGGCGTATTCGGCTGGATCAGTGCCCTCTTTGGCGAGAACAGACTCACCGCCCCCGTTGCCAAGGGTGTGCTCCGGGTCAGTGGGATACTGGGACGCATCCTCTGTGATCTTCCCGATGCCCTGGTGCTTCTGCTGGCAAAGTCCGTTTTCCATCCCACCCCGGAAACCAGCGACGACAAGGTTTACTCCTCCATCGCCTACCGGCTGGGCAAGGACATTGACATTCTGGCCATCCACCGGGGCAAGGAGCAGCAGGGGGGCCGACACTACGCTCACCTGGTCTACCGCAGTCTGGAAACTGTAAAGAAAACCACCGCCCGGATCACCGGCAACCTCTCCTTTGCGCTGCTGATGCTCTGCGCGGCCATCTGTGTAGTCTTTATTTACATGATCGTCCTGCATAACTAAAGAAAACACCGAATCATTCCCATGCGGATTGGTTCGGTGTTTTTCTCATGAGCCTATCAGCTAACCCGGCATATCGCCAAATTCCAATTTCCTGGGAGGAACCGATAAGTGTAAAATAAAATTGAAAATCATTTTCATATTGACAATTTGAAAGAATGGGGTATAATATGAGAACTGTTATCAATTTAGGAGCATTGTGACCCATGCAGAGCAAGAGTTCTTACAAAACCAGGCAGGGCGACGAGCTGCGCTCCTATCTGGAAAGCATGCCCGGCAAGCACATCACCGCTGCCGATGTATGCGACTATTTCAAAAAATCCGGCAAAACCATCGGCATGGCCACGGTTTACCGGCAGCTGGAGCGGATGGTGGACGAGGGTGTCATCGCCAAGTACAACATCGACGCCGGGAGCCCCGCCTGCTTTGAATACCTGGGTAATCACCTGGGGGAGGAAACCTGCTACCACTGCAAATGCCAGGTCTGCGGCAAGCTGATTCACATGCACTGCGAGGAGCTGCCGGAGCTGGAAAAGCACATTCTGGAGCACCACGGTTTTTCCATCGACCCGGTGCGGACGGTCTTCTACGGCGTCTGCCAGCAATGCAGGGAGGAACAGGAATGAAACGAAAAATCTACGCGCTTTTTGCCCTGGTCCTTTTTGGCCTGTCCCTGACGGCCTGCGGCGGGCAGCCGGAAAAGGAGGGCATCTCCGTGGTGGCAGCCATCTTCCCGGAATACGACTGGGCCCGACAGATCATCGGAGACTGCACCGGTGTGCAGCTTCATTTCCTGGTGGACGATGGGGTGGACCCCCACAGCTTCCAGCCCTCTGTGGCAGATTTGGTCACCGTCTCAGAATGCGATCTTCTCATCTACGGCGGCGGGGAATCCGACAAGTGGCTGGAGGATGTACTGGCAGAACCGGCAAACAAAAGCATCCGCTCCATTGCCCTGCTGCCGCTGCTGGGAGAAAAGGCCCACACCGAGGAAATCGTGACAGGCATGCAGGGAAGCGAAACGGAGGAGGAAGCCGACGAGCATGTGTGGCTCTCCCTTCGCAATGCTGCCCTATTCTGCACCGCCATCGCTGAGGCGCTGTGCGAAATGGACCCGGGGCAGGCAGAGCACTATCAGGCCAACCTGGAAGACTATCTAAAAAAGCTCAGCGAGCTGGACGAGGCCTACCGCCAGACCGTTCAGGCCGCCAGCAAGGACACCATTGTGGTGTGCGACCGGTTCCCCTACCGGTATCTCACGGAGGACTA
>JAXECZ010000096.1:0-32657 GCA_034104845.1 Faecousia sp.
AAGGTAAAAGCCACGTCCAAAGTCGAGACCATGAAAGCAACGGTCAAGATCGATTTCTGGAATGCCAATGTAGCTTCCGTGGTACAGGAGCATTTCATCGTACAGTTCTATGATACGGCAACACCTCGGTTTCTTAAGAGCGTTTCAACGTCGTGAAGGACACAGGCATAGCCATTGACATGGAGAATATCGTAGCACTCGGAAATAAAGCCGAGAATATCGTACTTTTTGAAGAGCGCAGAGCAATCGGCTGGGGACATATTCCATTTTGATTGCGCCATGCGAAAAACCCAGCACTGCATATCAGCAATATCAATTTGCCGTTCACTCACGGGGCATTCCCTCCTTGTTCATAACTCTTCTTTAGTATAGCTCGATTTTTTCGGATTATCAACAGGTTTTTTGTGAACGAACGGGACTGATTTCCTTATATCTCGAAAAGGGCAAAAGCATACCCCAGGATACAGCAATTCTTGTACCCTGGGGTATGCCCGCCATGCCACAACCATGGCGTCAGCATATTCGCATATTGCTTTTTGACTCCCCCGGCGGCGTACCGCCGGGGAATGTTGTTTCAGAGTTGGATGTAAAGGTGAATGATGTCCTTGCACTTGTGTATTCCAAAGTGCGCTTGCCGCAAGCCCTCAACCGACAGCGGAAGCAATCGGGCGGGAGGATATGCGATTCATTCACCACACCGCAACCGTGGAGTTAGAGGGGGTTAGGGAGAAACAGCAGCAGTGCCAGTCGCACTGGTCGTATTACTTGCAAATTCAATGGTAATGTTTAAGCCCTCATTAGCGTGAACGTTATCGGAATACAGGTGTGCATCCTGACCTTCATACCAAATAAAGACCGACACAGTTACGTAGTCGCTGTCAGAGTTGCCCGGAACGACTTCACTGGGTTCAAGAATTTTGGCCGTCAAGCCCTTTTCTGTCAACTTAACTGTACCCAGCTTATTGGGCTCATATTTATCAGTTTCGCCAGTCTTCAACTTGGCTTCAAATACGTCATAATTATTTGTGACTGTTGCAGACCCAACTTTGATCGGAGCCATGATGAAATTTGCTTTGTCAGTGCTACCGTACTTTGCAACAATACCAATACGCAGGGACATATTGAGTTCCTGATTGGCAGTAACCGTGATGTCTTTTACATACAAGCCTTTTGTTCCATTGTCGGTGTTTCCAGTGGAACGAATGAAGAAGGTCTGCTTCAGTACGTAATCATTATCGGTGATATTATCATCAGTGCCAAGCGTTACGGGCGCAATAGTATCGGTATTCATTGCGAAATTACTGGCGGCGGAAGCGGTTGCAGTGCTCCACTTTGTCATATCATACGTGGAAGTAGGCTTAAGAAGCTTCTCTGTGACCGGCTTTGCACTTGCTGTTTGTCCCCAACCATCTCCTTCTCCAGAATATTTGATGAGAAGGCCGCCGGTAGACTGGACATTGACGTTCATACCCGTCGCAGTGACCGTTCCCGATGCCACAAACCATGCATAGGTAGAACTGCCCAGGGCGATAGCGGCAACCAGCACCATGGCAATGGCGGCCAGCAATTGGCGTTTGATTGCTTTTGAATTCATAGATTTTCCTCCTTTTTGTTTTCCCCTCCGGCGTCCCGGTGGGGGGATATATCGACCGCTGTTGTGGAGCGGTGGGTATACACGGAAGCTTGCCCCCTTTTTGGGAAACTGTCGGCCTTGCCGGCTGAGGGGGTGTCGTTGAAAAAAAGATCAGCTTAAAAAAGACACGGGGTGAATCATCGGAGGTCACTCCCTCCGGCCTCGCGGGCTCGGCCACCTCCCTCAGAGGGGGAGGCGAGGAACTAGGAAGCGGATTGCTCTGTTTCTTCCGTCGGCTCCTCATCCTCGTCCTGGGCCATATTATCCTGATTTCTCCGGTTGAACCAGTTGACCTCGCCGCTCTTATAATAGTCCGGCGCGTCGTTACCGGCGGCGCTGATGGGCTTGTCATTCACCAGGGTATCCCAGATATCCTGAACGTATTTGACAAACAGGCTGTCCTGGTTGTTGTCGTCGGAGAAGATATTCATGCTGAATTCCACGGAGCCGCCCACGATGCGGTCCACGCACTCCGGGTCGTCGCCCTCCATCCAGATGACGATGGTGTATTTGTCCACGTTGCCCACCAGGAATTCTTCCTCGGTGAAGCTGCACACGGTGGTGGCGCTTTCAAAATTCACGCAGTCCTCTTCCGGCTCGCCGGTGGCGGAGGGCATGGCATAAACCGTGCACTTGCCGTTGCGCCAAACTGCGACCCGCACCGCCTCCTCCGCGCCCTTGGAGCAGGCGTCCAGGGTGATGTTGGCGGTGTAATACACATCCTCCTTGCCCGCGTTGCGGACATAGTAGGTGTAGGCCATGTAGTTTTCGCCGTTATGGCCGCCGTCGATCTCGTCCACGTCGGCAGGGATATCATCAATGGAGATGTTGGTGGCGTCGATCACTGTGGTGGCGGTGAGTCTGGCGGTGGGCTTGGAGAAGTAGGGGTCATCGTCGATGGCGATGCCCTTGCGGAAGAGCTCCAGACGGTTCAGGTTGATGGTGAAATTGCCCATTTTTTCCTGCATAAACGCGGCGATGAACAGCACGGCCACCGCCAGCATCAGCGCCAGGAACCAGAGCCACAGCTTGTCCATCCGCAGCAGCGCCGCACCCAGCAGCCTGCGCTTGCGGTGGGGCATGTACATGCTGACGATGGTCTCCGGATCCACCTGACCGTGTGTTTTCGCCATGAGCGCTTCCAGCTCCTCAATGCGGAGCATCTTATCGTGTTTCCGTTTGGAACGCCGCTTGGCTTTTTCCTTGCCGGGGGGAGCCTGCTCAGCCACCTGGGGAGCGGCCTCCGGGATGTCTGCTTCAGGTGTTGGGACCTGTGTTTCCTTGGTATCTGTCATAGCTTATACCGCTTTTTGATGTTTGCCACATAGTCCTGCATCTGCTGCCGCTCCACGCTGTCGGCAAACCGGAACTGGAAGCCGGCCACCCGCCGGAAAGGACTCCCCTTGGGGGCCTCCCGCGCCCAGCAGACCACGGCCACCGCACCGGCGACCTCTCTGCCCTCTTTGGTGGTGCCGATGGAGGGAAGCGTTATCTCGCACACCTCGCCCACGGCAAGAGAGGGGTTGAGGTAGGAGGCAAGACCACCGGCGGAGATATCCAAAGTCATACCCTCTTCCGGGGGGATGACGCCGTCTTCATTGGGACGCCAGGTGGGCTGAATAAACTTGATGGGGATGGTGACCTTTAAACGTTCGTCCGTCCGCCGGAAGAACTGACGCTGCTCGGAAACCCGGCGGATCTTCCAACAGCGGCGGATTCCCTCTTTCACCACATCGTCCGCGTAGCCGGCCACGATCTTCTGGTCGGCATCGGAGCCATAGCAGATGAGGAGCTTCTGCTGCTCGTTCAGCGGCAGGGGGGCGCCCTCTTTCATGGGGATGGAAATCAAAAAGGTGGCGGTGTCCAGCGCTTTCACGAAAGTGCAGATAAGGTTGAATTCCGGCTCTTTTCCCAGCGGGGCATCCAGCGCCATCCGCAGCTTGGTGCCTGAACGGATGCGTAATTCGTCAGCCATATTCTGCCACCGTCCTTTCTTGATACTCTATATCTCGATACTACATTATACCAGAATTCCCATTTCCTGTCAATTTGCTTTTTGAAATCATTTTGTAATTTTTTCACCAAAAATTCCCAATGAAAACAGGCCCTTTTGACGGGAGGAGTGAGAATGGTTTCCTCTTGAGAAATCCCACGGGATGTGGTAGGATGGATACATATTTAAATAAGGGGCGAGGAAGTTGAAAGAAAGCATTTTGGAAGCAACAAGGCATCACCGGATCACCGCCATCCTCCGGGGAATTCAGCCGGAGCGCATCCAGCCGGTGGTGCAGGCACTGTTTGACGGGGGCATCCGGCTGCTAGAGGTGACCTTTGATCAGAAGTCCCCCTCCCGGCTGGAGGATACCGCCGGAGCGATCCGGTGGGCAAAGGAGACTTTCGGGACGGAGCTGTATGTGGGAGCCGGGACGGTGATGTCACAGCAGGAGGTGCTGGCGGCGAAGCAGGCCGGGGCGGAGTTCATTCTGGCCCCTAATGTGGAGGAGCAGGTCATCCGCCTGGCGGTGGAGCAGGGGATGTGCGCCATTCCCGGGGCCATGACCCCCACGGAAATTGCCCGGGCCTATGCCGCCGGGGCGGAGATCGTCAAGCTCTTTCCTGCCGGGAACCTGGGCCTGGGCTATTGCAAGGCGGTGATGGCGCCGCTGAACCACATTCCCATGATTGCCGTGGGGGGAGTGGATCAGCGGAATCTGCCCTCCTTTTTAAAAGCGGGCTTCATCGGCGCGGGCATCGGATCCAGCCTGACGGATCGGGAGCTGATCCAGAAAGGGGACTATGCCGGACTGAAGACGCTGGCGGAGGAATTCGTAAGGGCGGCGCAGCTGTAGGGAGGACACCGTTATGAAGTATATCATTACCATTGACGCAGGTACCACCAACACCCGGGCCTATCTCTGGGACGGCGGCAGGAAACTGATCGCCCGGGCCGGAGCGGAGGTGGGGGTTCACGATACCGCCGCAGCGGGAAACAACGCCAAATTGAAGTCGGCGGTGCGCGGCTGCCTGGAGGAGCTGCTCCACCTGGGGGGAATTGGGTATTCCGATGTGGAGGGAATTCTGGCCAGCGGGATGATCACCTCCAACATGGGCCTTTATGAGCTGCCTCACGTTCCCGCGCCTGCCGGTGCGAAGGAGCTGGCCGGGGGAAGCAGGGAAGTGCTGCTGGAGGATGTGTGCCCTGTGCCCATCCGGTTTCTTCCGGGGGTGAAAAATGCCCTGGGGGAAATCACGGCGGAGAATTTTGAAACCATGGATATGATGCGGGGAGAAGAGGTGGAGACCCTGGCCATTCTGGATGCCTATCCCAGGGGAACGGCCTATCTTCTGGTTCTGCCCGGTTCCCACACCAAGTTCGTTGCCACCGATGAACAGGGGAGGATCACCGGGTGCCTCACCACCATCACCGGAGAGCTGCTGGACTGCATCACGAACCACACGGTGATCGCCGACGCGGTGGGCCGCCGCTTTGTGAGCGAGGACGGCTACTGCCGGGAGATGGTTCTGCGGGGCTTTGACACCGGAAAAGCCGCCGGACTGGCCAGGGGCGCCTTTGCGGCGAGAATTCTCAACCAGTTTGGGGAAAGGGACAAGGAGAAGATCGCCAATTTCCTTTTGGGCGTGGCGCTCTCCGGCGATGTGCAGAGCCTCCGGGGCTCCCAGGCACTGAAGCTGAGCCCGGAAACCAGGGTGATCGTCAGCGGGAAAAATCCCCTGCGCCGGGCCATCGCGGATGTTTTGGAGCGGGACGGCTTCTTCTGCCGGGTGGAGGAGTACACCCCGGCAAACGGCCTGCCCCTTTCCGGCTTGGGCAGCTTCCGGGTTTTGGATGCACTATGTCCGGATTATCCATAAGTTGACGGGAAATGTCAAGTTGACAAACAAATACCTCTATGATAAAATGACACAAAAGACCGGTAAAAAAGAAAAAGAAACTTCGTCAATTTGCCGGTAATTTTAAAGGAGGAAACAAAAATGAAGAAAATTCTGTCCCTGTTGCTGTGCGCTATCCTGGTGTGCAGCATGGCGGTCGCCGCATCCGCTGAATATCCTGACAAGGATATCCTGGCCATCAACCCCTGGGGCGCCGGCGGCGGCACCGACAACTGCCTGCGGGCCTTCTGCAAGGCTCTGGAGAAGCAGCTGGGCGTGACCATTACCGTTGACAACCAGACCGGCGCCGGCGGCGTTATCGGCCACGAGGCCATTGCCGATGCCGAGCCCGACGGCTACACCTTCGGCACCATCACCTGGGAGCTGGCCTCCTACCTGCCCCTGGATATGTCCGAGTACACCTGGGAGGATTTCGATCCCCTGTGCCGTGTGAACACCGATGCTGCCACCGTCACCGTCAACGCCAAGTGGGCTGCTGACAACGGCATCACCGACATCGCCACCTTCATCGACTACTGCAAGGCTCATCCCGGCGAGGTCATGATGGGCGGTTCCTCCTCCGGCTCCGTTTGGCATGTTGCCGGCGGCTACCTGATGAATGCTGCTGACATCGATATCAAGATGATCGCCTACTCCGATGGCGCTGCCGCTGCCGTGAAGGCCGCTGCCCAGCAGGAGATTCAGGGTGTCACCGTTTCCCTGGCTGAGGCCCGCTCTTTCATCGAGTCCGGCGACCTGGTTTGCCTGGGCGTCATGGACACCGAGCGCAACAGCCTGATGCCCGATGTTCCCACCTGCGCCGAGCAGGGCTACGACATCTTCTACGCCACCCAGCGCGGCATGGCTCTGCCCAAGGGCTGTGACGAGGAGGTCCGCGAGACCATGCAGGCTGCCTGCGCCGCCGCTATCGAGGATCCCGAGTTCGTAGAGACCATGGCTTCCCTGGGCCAGGCCATCTCCTTCCTGGATGCCGAGGGCTACGCTGAGTACCTGGAGCAGGCCGCCATCGACGTGCCCGCCGCCATGGTTTCCGTTGGCCTGATCGAGGCTGAGGAGTAATTTCCATACACTGCCCCCAAGAGCCAGGCAGCAATGCCTGGCTCTTTCCAAATCAAAAAGAGCTTCCAAAGGATGTGAAACGGATGAAAAAAACCCAAACCAAGGCATTTTCCAATCTGGTGGTTTCTCTCCTGCTTGCGGCGCTGGAGATATTCGCCTGGGTGCAGACCGGCAATATCAAAACGGCAAAGAATGCTGCGGTGCAGCCCAGTACCTTCCCCCGGATCATGATCGTGGGCATGGCGGTGTTTACCCTGATCCTTCTGGTTCAGTCGGTGTATAAGTTGCTGCGGATGAAGGAGGATGACCCCCTGGCCCAAAAGTCTGAGAGCATGAATTTCATCAAGGACAAGGGCGTCCTGGCGGCGCTGTTTGTCATTGCCCTGTGCGCTTTGTATGTCTGGGGCTTCCGTAGCCTGGGCTATGTCTTTGTGAGCATGATTCTCTCCGGTATCGTCATGTGGCTCATCGGCGTTCGCAAGCCGGTGCAGCTGGTGCTGATTGCCGTTTTGGTTCCCCTGGGTATGTGGCTGGTGTTCTACAAGCTGCTCCAGGTCAATATTCCCATGGGTATTCTGCAGTTCCTGCGGGACCTGGTGGATAAGTTCTAAGGGAGGGGAATACATATGGATTGGTCATTGCTTTTTAGCAGCTACGGCGATGTATTCGGCAGCCTTCAGGTCATTCTGATGACCTTTATCGGCGCTGCCGGCGGCGTTTTGCTGGGTGCCATTCCCGGCATGACGGCCACCATGGGCGTGGCGCTGCTGATTCCTTTCTCCTTTGGCATGGATTTGATCCCCTCCGTGGGCTTGCTGCTGGGTATTTACTGCGGCGGCATGTACGGCGGCTCCATTTCCGCCATTCTGATCCACGCCCCCGGCACCCCCGCCGCGGCAGCCACCCTGCTGGATGGCTACCCCATGGCGAAAAAGGGCGAGGCGGGCAAGGCGCTGTCCGTGGCCATGTTCGCCTCTTTCTGCGGCGGCGTCATCGGTGCGCTGATCATGACGTTCCTGTCCCCCATGGTGGCTAAGGTCGCCATGAAGTTCACCTCCGCCGAAATGCTGATGCTGGCGGTGTTCGGCCTGTCCGTCATTATTTCCATCTCCGGCAAGTCCATTTCCAAGGGCCTGATTGCCGCTTTCTTCGGAATGCTGCTGTGCACCGTGGGTGTTGACCCCACCTACAGCCGTCAGCGCTTCACCTTTGGCGTCAAGAGCCTGAAGGGCGGACTAAGCTTTATTCCCGTTCTCATCGGCCTGTTTGCCATCGCGGAGGTCATTGCCGGTGTGGAGCGGATCATTGCCGGACGGGAGAGCGCCCAGGAAAAGTCCAATGAGAAAATCACCCGGGTGCTGCCCGACGGAAAGACCATTCGCAAGATCTCTCCCAACATCCTCTCCGGCGGCATCATCGGAACCTTTATCGGCGCCATCCCCGGTGCCGGTGGAGACATTGCCGTGTTCGTGTCCTATGCTTTCAATAAGGGCATCAGCAAGCATCCCGAGAAATGGGGCACCGGCATTCCCAACGGCGTGGCCGCTACTGAGTCCGCCAACAATGGCTGCTCCGGCGGCGCCATGATCCCGCTGCTTTCTCTGGGTGTTCCCGGTGACTCCGTGACCGCCATCCTGCTGGGTGCTTTCATTATGAAAGGCATCACCCCCGGCCCCATGATGTATGTCAGTGAGCTTCCAACGGTTTACAAGGTGTTCGCCGCTTTGATGCTTGCCAACCTGTGTATGCTGATCGTGGGCTGCCTGGGGGTGCGGATTTTCGCGAAGATCGTCTCGCTGGAAAAGAAAGTGCTGTATCCCATCATCCTGATCATCTCCCTGCTGGGCGCATTCTCCATCAACAAGAATGTGTTTGACGTGGGCGTGTGTGTGGTTTTCGGCGTCATCGGCTGGCTGATGAACAAGTATGAGTTCCCTCTGTCTCCCATCCTGCTGGCGCTGATTCTCGGCCCCATGTGCGAGCAGAACTTCGTCCGGTTTATGGACCTGAATAACGGCGACTTCGGTGCCATCCTTCACTATCCCATTGCCATCGGCTTCTTCGTGGTGGCTGTGGCTGTGGTCATCGTCTCCCTGCTGAACCAGCGGAAGATCAACAAAACCGAAAAAGCCAACGCCAATATGGGCATGGAATAAGCAATCCTCAAAAAGGCTCCCGGACAGTGCGTTCCGGGAGCTTTTTGCCGTTGAGGGGGATGTAAATGCCATTGTATCGATTTCACATCGGCATCTGCGGGCCGTTGCTTCGCAAAGAACCATAAAGCGGAACAGCAGCCGATATGCACAGAAGAAAAGGAAGAAGTTTTGCACTATCTATTTACCATTTTCAAAATTTTCTTGAATATGGTAAAAAATTGTGGCATAATACAGTGGGAGGGGTGACGCGCCATGAAACTGATTACGCGTGATCAGTATTTAGAGAAACTCATCAATGTAATAGGAACTCCGGATATAAAGGTCATTACGGGTGTTCGCCGTTGCGGAAAATCCAAGCTGCTTGAATCCTTTAAGAGCTATGTTGAGCAAAATATTCCGGAGCACCATATTATTCATATTAATTTTAATTTGCCGGAGTATGACCACCTGCTTGCGTACAGACCTTTGTATGATTTTATCAACGCGCAATACGTTGCGGGCAAAGAGAATTTCGTTTTGATTGATGAAGTTCAGATGTGTTCGTTCTTTGAAAAAGCGATCAACGGTCTGCACGCCTCCGAAAAGTTTGATATTTATATTACCGGATCAAACGCTTTCCTTTTGAGCTCTGACCTTGCTACGCTGTTTACTGGGAGAACGTTTGAGATCAAGGTGTTTCCTTTCTCGTTCAGCGAATATATGCAGTATTTCGGTTACAGCGACAAGTATGCGGCCATGGACAGATATTTGATTGAGGGTGGCATGGCCGGCTCCTATCTCTACAAGGATCAGGAAGCAAAGTATGATTATATCGCGGAAGTATTCAACACCTTGATTGTCCGGGATATACGGAAGAAATACAAAATCCGCAATATGCAGCTGATGGACAGACTTGTGGATTTTCTTATGGACAACATCTCTAATTTGACCTCTGCTCGAAACATTACAAACACATTCAGCGACTTAAAGGAAAAGGTCAATCACGTTACCATCAGCTCCTACGTTCAGTATTTATGTAATGCGTTTGCGTTTTACAAAGTCCGCAGATACGACATCAAGGGGAAAAAATATCTTTCCAGCAACGATAAGTATTATCTGAGCGACCACACTTTTCGATATGCCAAGCTCGGGACAAAAAATATGGACTATGGCAGGATCCTGGAAAACGTGGTGGCCATAGAGCTGCTTCGCCGCGGGTATGAGGTCTATGTAGGTGTTCTCTACAAAAAAGAAATTGATTTCGTTGCCGTCAAGCGAAATGAAAAGATTTATATACAGGTTTCTGACAACATCAGCGATGATAAGACTTTTGAGCGTGAGGTTTCGCCTCTGCTTCAAATCAGGGACGCCTATCCCAAGATGGTGATTGCCCGTATGCGGCATGACGAGTATCAGTACGAGGGTGTGCGAATTGTTGATATTGCCGACTGGCTGTTAAGCTGATTTACAAAAATTAAAAAATCACAAAATTGGTAAATAGAGAAAAGGCAGGTCATTTGTAAATAGCGGAGCAGGAACAGTAGGAGATCATGCCGGTTCCAGGTATTTCGGGCATTCCTATTTTACGACCATGGAGCAATATCCGGGAGCTTTTTGCCGTTGAGGGGGAAAAAGGAACCGTTCAGCGAGAAAAACTCCCCAAACAGAACAAAATGTGCTATCATGGAATAAGTGGATGTGAACGGGAAAGAAAGTGAAATTGGAATTTGGCGGGGAGGGGGCAAAGCATGATTTTTAAACTCATCATCGACAGAGAGAAAGAGGAACAGATCGTTGCCACGGTGCATCAAAGGTCTCCACTGACCGATGAGATCGAGACGCTGGTTGCGGGAACGGAGCGCAGGGACGAGCTGACAGGCTACACCGAGGAGGACACGGTCATTCTGAAAATTCCCCTGATCGAGTGCATCTGCGTGGAGGACGGAAAGACCTTTGCCATCTATGCCGACGGGGTTCGCTACCGGCTTCGGGGGCGGCTGTATGAGGCGGAGGCAAGGCTGGGAAGGGAATTTGTGCGGATCAATAAGTCCGCCCTGGCGAATTGGAATCGAATCCACCGGTTCAAGGCTTCCATCGCCGGAGCGGTGGATGTGGAATTCAAAAGCGGCCATGTGGAATACGTGTCCAGAAGATGCTTTGCGGAGCTGAAAAGGAGGTTTGACCTGTGAAAGGGATCACCAAAGAATTTTTGAAGCGGGGCATGCTGTTTGCCTGGGGCGGCCCGGCGGTGGTGGCCTTTGTGTGGCTGTGCCTGAATCGGTCCGGAGAGCTCACGGCCCTTTCCGTGGGAGAAGCCGTGCTTGGGGTGTATTCCTCCACTGTGCTGGCCTTTGTGGCGGCAGGCATCACTGTGGTTTACCAGGTGGAGCGGCTGCCCAGGCCCATTGCCGGGCTCATCCACATGGGAGTGCTGTATGCAGACTATCTGGCGGTTTATCTGCTCAACGGATGGATCAAGCCCCAGGTGATCGCGGCGTTTTCTTTGATCTTTGTATTGGGCTTTGGAACGATCTGGGGCGCGGTGTATTTGACAGCTCGGAGGAATGTTTCGAGAATGAACCAACATGTCCAAAGAACTCAGAAATAGCAGTTTTGTACATTGACAAAGCCGAGAGCCTGGAGTACAATAACAGAACAGTCACGCTGTCGGTCTGACCGTGACGTTTCTGCACCCGGCCTGCCCGGATAGTAACGAAGAATGAAAAGGAACCACTGTAATGAGAATGGAAACGGAAGATACCATTGATCTGCTCCACCTTGCCAAGGTGCTATGGAAACATGCCATTGCCATCGTCCTGGTGGGACTGATTTTTGGCACTGCTGCTTTCATAGGCACAAAGCTTTTTGTGACTCCCATGTATGATGCCCGGGCGCTGATGTATGTCAACAGCACCAACCTTTCTTTGGGCGGCTCCAAGGTGAGCATCAGCACGGCAGAGATATCTGCGGCCAAGAGCCTGGTGGATACCTATTCCGTTATTCTAAAAACCAGAATGACGCTGGAGGATGTGATCGAACAGTCCGGCGTTGACTATACCTACGAGCAGCTGGATAAAATGGTTACCGCCGGTTCTGTCAATGGCACCGAGGTGTTTTACATCAATGTGAAGAGCGCCGATCCGGCAGAGGCGGAGCTGCTGGCCAACACCATTGCCCTGGTGCTGCCGGATAAGATCGCCTCTATTGTGGATGGCAGCTCGGTCCGGATCGTGGACTACGCAGTCAAGCCGGCCGCAAAGTCCTCTCCCAGTACCGCCAAGAATGCGGTTCTTGGGGCGCTGCTGGGGGTCGTTCTCTCCTGCGGCCTGATTATTGTGATGGATTTGATGGACGATCAGATTCATGATGTGGACTATCTCACCAGTACCTACAGCGATATTCCCGTGCTGGCGGTTATCCCCGATCTGCTGTCCAAAAATAAATCTTCCTACTATTACTATCGGCGGGAAACCCCCAAGCAGGCCGAGGGAAAGTAAGAGGTAGTGTATGCGTAAGAATAAAACAAACAACGTCCCCAGCGCACTGACGCCGGAGCAGGCGGCAAAGACCGTGGGCAAGGGGCTGACCTTTGAGGCGGCCGAAGCATATAAGCTGCTGCGTACCAATCTGGCGTTCAGCTTGCCGGATCTGGGCAAATCCAAGGCCATTGGCATTACCAGCGCCCTCCCCGGAGAGGCAAAAACCACCACCTCCATCAATCTGGCCTATTCCCTGGCAGAAGCCGGGAAAAAGGTACTCCTGCTGGAGGCGGACATGCGGCTGTCCGTGCTTTCCAAGCGGCTGAATCTCCGCAAGGCTCCCGGACTGAGCAACCTGCTGGTGGGCCAGAGCAGCGGCAATGAGGTGCTTCAGAATTCCGGCCTGCTGAATCATTTCAAGGTGATCACCGCCGGGACCCTGCCCCCCAACCCGGCAGAGCTGCTGGATTCCGAGCCCATGGCGGTCACCATCCAGACCATGCGGGATTTCTTCGATTATATAATCGTGGATCTGCCGCCGGTGATTGCGGTGTCCGATGCGCTGGTGGCGTCCAAGTATCTGGATGGCGTGTTGGTTGTGGTTCGTCAGGATTGCTGCGACAAGAAGTCATTGGCAGATGCGGTTCGTCAGCTCAAGTTTTCCCAAGCAAAGGTGCTGGGCTTTGTGGTGTCCGATTCCGCCCGGCCGGCAAAAAAATACCGGAAGAATTACTATGGCGCAGAGGCTTACCGCAGCCACGGCGAGTGAAGCCGGTGTGCGGTTAGACAATGATTGATTTTCACACCCATATTCTCCCCGGGGTGGATGATGGAAGCAAGAATTTGGAGGAAAGTCTCCAGCTGCTTCAGATAGAACAGCAGCAGGGAATCGACATCGTGGTGCTTACCCCCCACTACTATTCCAGCCAGAATTCGCCGGAGGCGTTTTTCCACCGCCGTCAGGAAGCCTGGAGCTTTCTTCGGGGAGCCTGGCAGCAGGGGATGCCCAGGTTGCTGCTGGGAGCTGAGGTGGAGTTTTTTGATGGCATCACGACCCTGACAAATCTCCAGGATTTTTGCATCCGGAGAACCAGCCTGCTGCTGCTGGAAATGCCCTTTTCCTCCTGGGGCGAGCGTACCATACGAACGGTGGAGGAGTTGAACGGCACCGGCGGAATCCAAATCGTCCTGGCCCATATAGAGCGCTACCTTTCGTTCCAGGGAAATGCCAGGGCTTTGAAGCGGCTTCGGCAAGGCGGCATCCTGATGCAGGTCAACGCTTCGTTTTTTGAGGGCTGGTTCTCCGGATGGAAGGCCCTTTCCTTGCTGGATAAGGGAATGGTTCAGTTTATTGGCTCTGACTGTCACAATCTGTCCAGCAGAAAGCCAAATTGGGAGCTGGTTCCCAAGGCTGTGATGCAGTCTGTGGAGGTTTCCAGCAAACGTTTGCTTCGGCAATACATGTATCGGTAAAATGCGGCATTCCCGTATGGATTCGGAGAGCCGTGTATTACGGAGCTTCCGGTGAGAGCCGCCGGTGGTTCCTGAAATTCATGAAAAGTGAGGAACAAAAAATGAAAAAGGTATTGAGTGTCATTTGCGCGATCCTTCTTGCATCAGCCCTGGTTGTTTCCGCATGTGCAGAGGCTGTTTCCAGCCCCAAGGTTGAGGCCCCCAAGGTCACCGAGATCGTCATCAAGGATGCGGAGGGCAATGTGATCTCCACCGTTTCCGACGGTGAAGACACCGGCGCGTACCTGAAGCTGACCTCCCTGGTGGAGTCTGAGGAAGAAGAGATTCCCGAGGAGACCAAGGCCGCGCTGGAAGAGGCCTATGAGGCTGCCAAGAGCGTGGAATCCATCGGCGAGCTCCTGCCTGAGTACGAGGGCAAGGAAATGCTGGACATTATGCACGTGTCTTACTCCCAGGAGATTGCCAATGCAGTAGCGCAGGGCGGCTCCATTGGCATTACCACCGATGTGAAGCTGAACCTGGAAGAGGGCACCAAGCTGCCTATCATCCGCTTCATCGACGGTGAGTGGGTGGAGTCCCCCGACGAGTACGCCGAGGTACTGGCTGACGGCACCGTGGTGCTGCACCTGAATCAGGATGGTGTCTTCTCCATTCTGGTGGATCCCGATACCGAGGTCCTGGAAGCGGAAGAAGCTAAGGCAGAATGATTTTCGGGAAGAGAAGCCCCTTTGGCCTTTTCCTGCTGCTTGTTCTGATGATATCTGTTTGTTTCAGCGGATGCGGGGATACTGCATCCGCTGAAATTACACAACCGGCTCCCACAGTGGCTTCCATGGAGACCACTTCTCCACGAAAGGATTTGCAGACCATTCTGGTAATGGGGCTGGACAAGAATGAGCGGTCGGATATGCTGGAGGGTTATGTAAATAAGACCCAGAGCGATTTCCTGTTTTTGCTGGTGATCGATCCGGAAAACCACAGCATCAGCAGCCTCCATATCAACCGGGATACCATGACGGAGATCACTCGGCTGGGTGTTTTCGGCGGCAGCGCGGGAAAGTATACCGCCCAGATCGCCCTGGCCCATTCCTATGGCAGCGGCGGCTCCGACAGCGCCCTGAATGCGGTGAAGGCCGTGTCCAATTTTCTGGGAGGCGTAAAGATCGATCATTACATGACCTTTACCATGGATTCTGTGGCCCTGGTCAACGACATGGTGGGCGGTGTGACGGTTTTGATCGAGGACGATTTTTCGGATTTGGATCCCAGCCTGGTTCAGGGACAGCAGATCACCCTGAAAGGGGAACAGGCCCTGCATTTTGTACGGGGCAGGATCAACGTGGCCGACGGCACCAATCTGAACCGGATGGCCCGGCAGCGGCAGTACATGGCAGGGCTCTACGAAAAGCTCATGGAAGCCGCGGCGAAGGACGAGACCTTCCCCAAGCGTTTGGTAACAAAGCTGGGGGACGCATTTGATACCGACCTTTCCGTTTACCAGCTGGAGAGCCTTTTTGATACCCTCAAGCAATGCACCATGGGGGAGATCCTCACCATTGACGGGAAAAATGTCCGGGGGGAATTCATGGAGTTTTACGCCGACCCGGATTCCGTTGCCCAGGCGGTGCAGACGCTGTTTGGCGGTTAAGACGTTTCTTTTTCACGCCGGAGCTTTCCCGGCGTGATTTTTTCCATTCTTGGCATATAATAGCCTGGGGGGATGAGAAATGGTCATCGCTGCAGTGCTGATCGTATTTGCCATTTTTTTCTATTTGCTGCTTCGGGGTGCGTCCCAGGGGCGGGACCGGGCAATGGAGGATCAGGAGCAAGCGGAATACCTGCGGGCCTACGCGCTTCGGAAGCAGCAGAAAAAGCGCTGAAATCCGCACAGATAGTACAAAACCCTTTTGCAGCTGTCCTCTGGGAGGGCAGCTTGCTTTTTTGAGGCAACTGTGCTATCATGGTTGGAAAATGGACAAGGGGGCGTATCGCCGTGTATCAACCGCTTGCGGATCTGCTGCGGCCTCAGACGCTGGACGAAGTTTATGGGCAGGAGCATATTTTGGGGGAGGGGGCGGTGCTTCGCCGGCTGATCAATTCCGGCAAGGTGCCCAATATGGTCTTCTATGGCCCCAGCGGCACGGGCAAGACCACCGTGGCCAACATCATCGCCAAGCAGACCAACCGTACCCTGTTCAAGCTGAATGCCACCACCGCCTCCACCTCGGACATCAAGGAAATTGTTGCCCAGCTGGATACCTTTATGGCACCCAATGGGGTGCTGCTGTATCTGGATGAAATTCAGTCCTTTAATAAAAAACAGCAGCAATCCCTACTGGAGTATATTGAAAACGGAAAGATCACCCTGATCGCCTCCACCACGGAAAATCCCTATTTTTATGTGTTCAATGCCATTCTCAGCCGGTCCACTGTGTTTGAGTTTAAGCAGATTTCCGCCGCTGCCGCGTTGCAGGCGGTGAAGCGGGCGGTGGAATTTATGGAGCAGCGCACCGGCCTCACTGCCCAGCCGGAGGAGGGTGCCCTGGAATACATTGCCGGTGCCTGCGGCGGCGACCTCCGCAAGGCTATGAATGCGGTGGAGGTGCTGTTTTCTGCCGGAATTCCCCAGCAGGACAGGCTGCCTCTGACCCTGGCGGACGCCAAAGCCGTCACCCAAAAAAGTGCCCTCCGGGCGGATCGGGAGGGGGACAACTACTATGATCTTTTGTCCGCCCTGCAAAAGTCCATCCGGGGCTCCGATCCGGATGCGGCCTGCCACTACCTTGCAAGGCTATTGGAGGCGGGGCAGCTCCAATCCGCCTGCCGCCGCCTGATGGTCATTGCGGCGGAGGATGTGGGCCTGGCTTTCCCTCAGATCATCCCCATTGTGAAGGCCAGCGTGGATATGGCCCTGATGCTGGGCATGCCGGAGGCCCGGATCCCTCTGGGAGATGCCGCAGTGCTCATGGCCACCTCTCCCAAATCCAATTCCGGACACATCGCCCTGGACGCGGCGATGGAGGATGTGCGAAAGGGACTGGGAGGGGATTTTCCCCGGCATCTGCAAAACGTCCACGCGGATACCTACACCATGGAGCGGGAGCAGGGCTATTTGTATCCCCATGACTACCCAAACCACTATGTTGCACAGCAGTACCTGCCGGATGAACTGGTGGGCAGGCACTATTATGAATTCGGCCCCAACAAGCTGGAGCAGGCCTCCAAAGCCTATTGGGACATGGTGAAGAAATAAAGGAGAAGCAATGGATATTCGTCTGAACGACATTCTGGTCATGAAAAAGCCCCACCCCTGTGGGGAAAAACGGTGGCTGGTGCTCCGTACCGGGGCCGACTTCCGGCTGCGGTGCCTGGGCTGCGGCCATGAGCTGATGACCCCCCGGCAAAAGGCGGAGAAAAACATCCGCTCCGTGGAAAGACAATCCGATTCCCCCAAATAAAATCCATCCCCCTTTCCTCCTCCGTTTCCATGGCGGCTGTGACGGGAAGGGGGATGGTTTTTCCTTTTCCCAAACCCCGGCGCTGCTCAAAAGGCGGCCATAAGCCCGTTTGCCGCTGAATGCCGGACAACGCTGAGAAAACTTGCGGCGGCGCGGGCCATCCAAACCGACCGACTTCTTTGACCGGCCACCGTATACTGATGGCTGTTGGACGGACATGGATGGCGCGGGAGAGGGGGCGGTTTCCTGAAAGCATTGGTCTGGGCGGCGGTGATTCATTTTCTGGTCAATGCCCTGCTGCTGGCGGGCACGGCGGGCATGGGAGGACGTTGGCTTCCCCCGTCCCGGCTGCTGGCAGCGTCGCTGCTGGGGGTAGCTTACGCGGCGGGCTGCCTGGTTCCGGGCTTTGCCTTCCTGGGGGCGCTCCATTGGCGGGTGATAAGCCTCATTCTCATGAGCCTGCTTGCGTTCGGCTTGGACATCCGGTCGGGCTGCATCTTTGGGGTGCTTACCATGGCCCTGGAGGGGACCGCCCTGGCCTATGGCAGGGGAGGCCGGTGGCAGCTGCCGCTGTTTGCGGCGGGACTCTTTCTTGTGGGGAGGTTCGCTTTCGGCCCGCCGGGCAGAAGACTGCTTCCGGTGGAAATCGAGGGCAACGGAAGGCATTTGAAGCTGATGGCGCTGCTGGATACGGGCAATGAGCTGCGCGACCCCATCACCGCGGAGCCGGTTCTGGTCATCGACAGCACAAAAGCCGGGGAGCTCACCGGACTGACCCGGGAGCAGCTGGGCCGTCCGCTGGAAACCATGACCCAGGTTCCGCTGCCAGGGCTTCGGCTGGTACCCTACCGGGCGGTGGGGTCGGAAAAAGGGCTGCTGCTGGCCATCCGGGTGCCTGCGGTGCGGATCGGCGGGAAGAAACGGCCGGGGATCGTGGCAATGGCGCCCCAGAGCTTTGGAGGGGATTTTCAGGCAATTGCGGGAGGGATGTTCTGATGGTATTGCTGTTTGAATTTGGGAAGCGATTTGGCCTTTACTACATCGGCGGGAGCGATATTCTGCCGCCGCCGCTGAAAGGGGAACAGGAAAAAGCCGCTCTGGCCGCTCTGGAGCAGGGGGACGAGGAGGCAAAGCAGCTGCTGGTGGAGCACAATCTGCGGCTGGTGGTGTATATCGCCCGGCGGTTCGAGAATGTGTCCACCGGATTGGAGGATCTGATTTCCATTGGCACCATCGGCCTCATCAAGGCCATCGGCACCTACCGGCTGGATAAAAACATCCGCCTGGCCACCTATGCCTCCCGGTGCATCGAAAACGAGATCCTTATGCACATCCGGAAAATATCCGGCATGAAAGCGGAGGTTTCCCTGGATGAGCCCATCAATCTGGACTGCGACGGCAATGAACTGCTGCTTTCGGATATTCTGGGCACCGACGCCGATGAGATCAGCCGCCCATTGGAGGATGACGTGGACCTGTGTGTGCTGCGTCAGGCTCTGGGGGAGCTGCCCAGCCGGGAGCGGGAGATCGTATTCCTGCGCTTTGGCCTGGAGGGGAGAAAGGAGCTGACACAAAAGGAGGTGGCGGAGAGAATGGGCATCTCCCAGTCCTATATCTCCCGGCTGGAAAAGCGGATCATGGCCAAGCTGCGGAAAGAAATGCTTCGCCAGACCAGCTGTGCCTAAAAACAAACCGATAAGCACAAAACAAAAAATGCAGTTGCATTTTGAATTCCGTCGTGGTATAATTCGATATAGTATGTATCGATATGCTTTTGTATCGATTACTCCATTACCATAGGAATTCGAGGCTACACATGGAAGAAAAGAAGGTATCCAAATCCGTTTTAAAGCGGCTTCCCGGCTATCTGGCCTATCTGAAGGGCCTGCCGGAGGATTCTCCCGCACACATTTCTGCCACCTCCCTGGCCAACGCCCTGGGAATGGGGGAGGTGCAGGTTCGCAAGGACCTGGCCATTGTCTCCGACGGCGGAAGACCCAAAATCGGCTATCTGCGGGAGGCGCTGATTGCGGACATTGAGCAGTTTTTGGGCTACGACAACACCACCGATGCGGTCCTCATCGGTGCGGGCAAGCTGGGCCTGGCGCTGATGGGCTACAGCGGCTTCGAGGAATACGGGCTGAACATTCAGGCGGCCTTTGACCTCCATCCCACTATGGAAAGAACCGACGAGGGCCAGCCCATCTATCCCATGACCAAATTGGAGCATTTCTGCAAGGTGCACAAGGTGCTCATGGGCATCATCACCGTTCCCGCTGCCCACGCCCAGGAGGTTGCCGACCGGCTCATCGCCTGCGGGGTAAAGGCCATCTGGAATTTTGCCCCGGTCCACCTGGATGTGCCGGCGCATATTCTGGTGCAGAATGAAAACATGGCCACCTCTTTGGCGGTGCTCAGTGTCCATCTGAGAGCCCAGATCAAGGAAAAGAAAGAAAGCTGAAAACAGCCCCTCCGGTTTTGCATCGGAGGGGCTGGCGTATTATACAGGCTGAAGATCGGCATCGATCAGCTGCATATACTGATAGCCGTCTTCCCAATAGGTATCGAAGATTCCCTCAACGATGATTTGGGAGCCGGGCTCCGGGTAGTCGTCCGGGTAGCGGTGTCCGTCCCAGAGGAATTCAAACCCCTGCTGGCAGCAGGCGGAGGTGTCGGCAACCAGACAGTAGTAATAATTTCTGGTTTCTCCCTCGCCCACCAGGAAGGTGCCCTGCATTTTCACGGTTTTTCCCAGAAAAGCGTCCGGCTCATTCTGCATGGCGGCCACTTGCGCCATCATCATGGTGCTGTTCATGGCGGTGAGGTCGATGCTGCCAGACGGGCTGGTTTCCGTTTCGGCCACGCTGAGGCTGGGAGCGGTATCCGCTGCCCCGGCTCCGCAGCCGGATAGCAGCAGGGCAAGCAGCAGAAGCAATAGATATGTTTTTCTCATTTGGAGCCTCCTTTACAAAATCCAATCAAACAACAAATCAGAAAACCAGCTCCGTCCACAGCCACAATGGTGGAGCCCACCGGAGTTCCGGCAACGATGGAAATGAGGATGCCCAGGGCGGCGCAGAACACGGAAATCAGGGCGGAGCAGCAGGTTACACTGCGAAAGCTCCGGAACAGCCGCATGGCGGACAGGGCGGGGAAGATGATCAGGGCGGAAATCAGCAGAGAGCCCACCAGGTTCATGGCCAGCACGATGATCACGGCGGTGATGACGGCAATGAGCAAATTGTAGGCATCCACCCGGGTGCCCACTGCCCGGGCAAAGGGCTCGTCAAAGGTCACGGAGAAGATCTTGTTGTAAAACAGCAGATAGAAAATCACAACCACCACTGACAGCGCCGTGCAAAGCCAGACCTGGGAGCGGCTCAGCGTCAGAATGGAGGTGGAGCCGAACAGGGTGCTGCAAACGTCGCCGGACAGATTGGAGGAGGAAGAAAACAGGTTCATCAGCAGGTAGCCAAAGGCCAGGGAGCTGACGGAGATCATGGCCACGGCGGCATCCCCGTTCATCTTCCGGTTCTTTCCGGTGCGGAGCAGAAAAACGGCACAGAGAATGGTAACGGGCAGGGTGATGATCATCTTATCCGCCAGATGGAGCATGGAGGCCACCGCCATGGCGCCAAAGGCCACATGGGACAGTCCGTCGCCAATGAGGGAGAACCGTTTCAGAACCAGCGTCACCCCCAGCAGGGAGGAACACAGCGCAATCAGGATACCCACGATCAGCGCGTACTGCACAAAGGGGTAGGAAAGGTACAGTCGAAGCTGAGAAAGCAGCTGTGTCATTGGGCGGCCTCCTTTCCCTTCGGGCAGGTGTTGCCAAGGCCGGTTTTCAGATAGTCCTCTTTTGTGCCGAACCAGACCTGCTGCCCCAGGTGGAGAATGTGACTGGCATATGGAAGAGCCCCGGCCAGGTCATGAGAGACCATGATGATGGTAATTCCCTCCTGGTTTAGCTGGTCGATCAGCTGGTACAGCTGCCCGGTGACCTTGGGGTCCAGACCGGAGACGGGCTCGTCCAGCAGCAGACATTTCCGGGTGGCGCACAGGGCCCGGGCCAGCAGGACCCGCTGCTGCTGGCCGCCGGACAGCTCCTGGTAGCACCGCCGGGCATATTGGGTGATGCCCAGGCGTTCCATGTTCTTTTTCGCCTGTTCCTTTTCCCAGGCACTGTAGAATGGCCGAAGACCGGCGTGGCGCTGAAAACCGGAGAGTACGATTTCCCAAACCGAGGCGGGGAAATCCCGCTGCACCTGGGTCTGCTGGGGCAGATAGCCGATCTCCCGCAGTCCCCCGCCGGTTTCCACCCTGCCGGAAAGGGCGGGGTGCAGGCCCAGAATGGTTTTCATCAGGGTGGATTTTCCGGCACCGTTCTCTCCCACAATGCACAGATAATCGCCGGAATGCACTTCAAAATTCAAATTGCTCTGAATCACTCTGCCGTTCCAGCCCAGGCAGAGATTATGGCAGGACAGAATGGCCATGCTCCATCCTCCTCACCGAAGCGCTGCTTCCAGCGCATTCAGATTCTCTTCCATGATGGTAAGATACTTGGCACCTTCCTGCACATCCTTCCCGGTGGTGGACTGCATGGAGTTCATGGAAAGGATGGTGATGTCCCCAGTCTTGGCGGTGTTGGCAATGGTCTGGGCCAGCTTGCCGTCGGAGCCCTCCAGAGTCAGAATGCTGTGGAGCCCCAGCTCGTCCAGCTTGTTTGCCAGGAAGAGGATGGTTTCAAAGCTGGCCTCCGTCTCGGCGGAGCAGCCGGAAAAGGCGGCGTAGTAGTTGAGGCCGTAATCGTCCACCAGATAGCGGAACGGGAAGCGGTCGCCGAACAGAAGCGTATCCTGGCTGCCCTGGGCCACGGCGGCGGCAAAGGCATCATCCAGCTGAGAAAGCGCATCCAGATAGGCTTGGGTATTGGCCTGGTAGTGCTCTTCGTTTTCCGGGTCAAGGGTGATCAGCGCATCCCGGATGGTCTGGCAGAACAGGGCTGCGTTGCGGAGGGAGAGCCAGACATGCTCGTCGAATTCCCTGTGCTCATGGTGTTCCGCTTCCTCATGGCCGTCCTCTTCTTCGTGGTGAGCGTCCTCGTGGCTGTCCTCCATTCCCTCAACCAGCAGTTCCTCTTTTGCGTTTTCGCCCAAAACCTCCAATAGATTGATGACGATCATGTCCTGGTTTATGGCGTTGGAAAGGGCGTCCTCCACCCAGCCGTCAGATTCGCCGCCCACATAAAGGAACAGGTCGCAGTTGGACAGGGTGACCATGTCCTGCACATTTGGCTGATAGCTGTGCAAATCCACGCCGCTGTCCAGAAGCATGGTGACGTTGGCGTTGGATGGGTTCTCACCAAGAATTTCCATTACCCAGTCATATTCCGGGAAAATGGTGGTGACGATGGAAAGCTCCGGGTCTCCGGACGCTGCCGGGCCGGGGAGCAGGGAGAATAGCAGCGCCAAGACTGCCAGAATGATCCAAAATTTTTTCATGAAAATAAGCCTCCAAAGAAAGAATGATCCAAAAATGGGCATAAAAATGCCAAGGGAAAGGCACGAAAGCCAACGCCTCCCGTCAAAAACGGCAGACGTATCCCTTGGTGGTGATGATTCTTAATTGGAAAGCTTGACCTTGCTGGAAACCGGAGTGGGCAGATGGGGAAGCGGGACAGCGGCATAGCAACAGACCAGCCCCAGGCAGAGGGCCATGGGGCACCAAAGCTGCAGAGCGGTGATGCCGGACAGGGCTTTCAGAACCGACTGACAAACGCTGACAATGGCGCAGATCTGGCAGTTTTCATGGCGGCAGCTATGCACGGCGGAAAAGGCCATGAAAAACGCGGAACAAATCAGTGCGGCCGCAAACGCCAGGGCGGCAAGTAAAATCAATCGGCGCAGCTTTCTGTCCATCCGGCTGTCTCCTTTCCCATTTTTCTACCCTCAGTATAATCTGAAACGCGGAAATGTCAATGAAAAAACCTGCTTTGAAACATTTTTTTAACAATCCGTTCAGAAAAACAGGCCTCCCCGGAAAATGGGAGAGGCCCTGTTTTATGGATCATCAAAGAAAAACGTGTTACTTTTCAAATTCCTTTGCCACATCTTTCAGCAGGGTACGGATGGGCAGATGCTGGGGGCAGATTTTCTCGCATTTTCCGCACTCCAGGCAGGCCGAGGCCTTTCCGTGGTCGCGGGTGAGTACATTGTGGTAGTAATAGTCCTGGTTCCAGCTGCGGAAAATGGTCTTTTCGTTGTAGCAGGCAAAGAGCTCCGGAATCGGAATCTTTTTGCGGCAGTCGTTGTCCAGCACGCAGTAGTGGCAGCCGGTGCAGGGAATCATGTTCATGGAATGGAAAATCCCGCAAATCTTATCCACTGCCTCCCGTTCCCGGGGGGTGAGGGGCTGGAAGTCCTTCATGAAGCCCACATTGTCCGTCATCTGCTCCAGACTGCTCATGCCCGAGAGTACCATGCACATATTGGGGAAGCCGGCGGCAAAACGGATGGCATAGGAGGCGTTGCTCATGCCTGCGCCCAGCTCATCCAGCACCCTCTGCGCCTGCTCCGGCAGATTGGCCAGACTGCCGCCCTTGACAGGCTCCATGACGATCACAGGCTTTCCGTATTTTTCACAGACCTCATAGACCTTTCGGCTCTCCACGGAGGCATCCTCATAGTCCACATAGTTGAACTGAATCTGCACCACTTCGATCTGGGGGTATTCCGTCAGAATCTGCTCCAGCACCTCTGCCTTGTCGTGGAAGGAGATGCCAAGGTGGCGGATCTTTCCCTGCTCCCGGAGCTTCAGGGCGATTTCGTAGGCGTGGCACTTTTTGTATTTGGCGAAGATGGCTCCGTCCTGGGCGTGCATCAGGTAGAAATCGAAGAAATCCACCCCGCAGGCATCCAGCTGCTGCTGGAACAGGGGCAGGATCTCCTCCTCCCGCTGGAAGAAGTGGGTGGAGAGCTTATTGGTCAGGATGTAGCTTTCCCGGGGGTGCCGCTTCACCAGGCATTCCCGCAGGGCCACCTCGCTGCGGCCGCCGAGATAGCCGTGGGCGGTATCGAAATAGTTGAAGCCGTTGGCCAGGAAGAAATCCACCATCTGATTCATCTGCTGCAAATCCACCTCTTCACCCACCAGGGGGAGGCGCATACAGCCAAAGCCGAAGTTCCGGCGGATTTCCGGGAAAAATGAATTGACAACCATTGCCTCTCTCTCTTTCTTACCGAATGAAATTGGTAAAGATATGGGGCTCTTTTTCGGGAAGACCGAAAGCTTCCTTGCCCAGGGCGATGCTCTTCATGAGGAAGCTCATGTTCTGCGCCAGCACCCGCATCACCTGCAGACCCTCCAGATCCTCTTTGGCCTGACCGGGCATCTGACCGTGGACGCTGTTCCAGTACTGACTGGAGGCCACGGGCATGCCGGAGATGGTGAAGTATTTATTCAGCTCGTCAAAGGTGGCGGACAGTCCGCCCCGCCTGGCAACTACCACACTGGCGCCCACCTTCATGGTCTTGTCGAAGCTGGTGGAGTAGAACAGCCGGTCCAGGAAGGCGATCAAGGTGGCATTGGCGCTGGCATAATACACCGGAGAGGCTACCACAAGCCCGTCGGCCTCCTCAAAGCTCTTGGCGGTGGCGTTCACCGCATCGTCGAATACGCATTTGCCCTTGTCCTTGCAGCTGCGGCAGCCGATGCAGCCACGGATATCCTGATGGCCCACCTGCACCAGCTCTGCTTCAATTCCCTCCGCCTGGAAAACCTTTTTCATTTCCTCCAACGCGATGGCGGTGTTGCCGCTGGCATGGGGGGAGCCGTTGATCATCAATACTTTCATGAAAACGCATCCTTTCTTTTACGCAGCGCCCAGAGGGGCACGATTCTGATCCCAACTGTATTCTACTCCACATGAACGGAAATGTACAATATGAAACTTGCATTCTGCTATTCTTGACATGAATAGTGAAAAACGGTATACTGGCATCAATACCACCGATAATGGGAAAAAGGAGGCTCCTGATATGGTCACATTCTCTCAGCTGGAAATGCTCATTGCCTTTGCCGATGCAAACACCCTTTCCAAGGCTGCGGAAACGCTCCACCTGTCCCAGCCCACCCTGACCCGGGCCATGAAGCAGCTGGAAGAGGAATTTCGGGTTCCTCTGTTTGACCACCGAAAAAACCGGCTCACCCTCAATGAGAATGGCCGGATGGCGGTGGAATATGCCCGCAAGCTGTGGAAGGAGGCGGACGATATGGTGGAGCGGGTCAGAAGCTTTGACCGGGCGAAGCACACCCTGTCGGTGGGGGCCTGTGCGCCGGCGCCCTTGTGGGATTTGCTTCCCCGGCTGTCCAGCCTCTACAGCAGGTTGACCATCGGCTCTGAGCTTCAGGACAGTCAGGTGCTCACCCAGGGACTGCGCGACGGAACCTATCAGATCATCATCCTGCCCGAGCTGGTGGATGATCCCGATTGGCTGGCCCTACCCTGGGGGGAGGAGCATCTGTTTTTCTCCCTGCCCCGATCCCATCCTCTGGCCCATCGTCAGGGATTGGAAATGCGGGAGCTGGACGGGGAGAATATGCTGGTTTTTGGCGGCATAGGCTTCTGGCAGGAGCTGCACACGCGTAAAATGCCGCACTCCCGGTTCCTGTTCCAGAACGACCGGTTCAGCTTTGATGAGCTTGTCAGCTCCTCGGTGCTGCCCTGCTTCACCACTGACCTGTCCATGAAGCGCAACACCACCGACTACACTGGGCGGGTCAATATTCCCATCCTGGACCCGGAGGCCAATGTGACCTACTATTGCTACCTCCTCCGCTCACAGCAGGAACGGCTGCAGGCCTTCCTGCAGGATATGCGCCGCAGAGAAAAGAATGCATATTGCAAATAGACAAATTCCAATTTCCACAGGCTGAGGTTATTCCTCCATTCCGCTTCCGTCGTAGGCCTTTCGCTCCACATAGGCCATCATGGCATTGTTCCTCCAGCCGTGGCATACCGCCAGCAGGAGGATCCCGGCGGCGCTCAGCATCGGCTTTTTCAAAAGTAGACCCGCCAGCGTGACTCCAAGGATACCAAGGGCCAAAACGACCAAAACGGCAGTGTGGTCTTTCAGCCATTTCCTTTTGAAAAACGCCACCCGCTCTTTGAATGTAAATCGGCTCTCGCTGACTGCCTGGGTCAGATTTTTCTCCGCCGCCTGATGGTATTCCGCCTGGGACAGCCTCATACCGGTGAGCAGCTCGTTCACGCTGACCTGGAACAACGCACTCATTTCCAGCAGTGCATCCGCGGGGGGCAGGTATGTCCCGGTCTCCCAGCGGGACACGGTCTTGTTGCTTACATGAAGCGCTTCCCCCAATTGCTCCTGGGTCATAGCCCGTTCTTTTCGGAGCTGGGCGATGAATTTTCCGACTTGGTGCAAATCCATTTCAATCACCTCTGACCATATTCTATCAAATCCGGGAATATCTGTCATGCCCAAAAACCGCGAATCCTTGGACATTCACAAAAATGTTACCGCCAGGAACCTGCCTTTAAGAAACTTCCTGTTTACAGAAGCCCTATGAATGTGGTATGATACGGTAACAGGACGATTAGATAGAGGGTTTTGCAATGAGTTTTATTGTTTTGGATATGGAGTGGAATCAGCCCTGGCCCGGTTCACCCTCTGCAAAAAAGGTGCTTCCCGTGGCCATCCGGGGGGAGATCATCCAGATCGGCGCCGTGCGGCTGGACGAGCAGGGCTGCCCCAGGGATGAATTCCAGGTGATGGTGGCTCCTAGATATTACAGGCACTTAAACCGACGGGTCAGTAAGCTCACCGGCATCAAGGAGACCCGCCTCCGTGCAGAGGGAATTCCATTCCCCGAGGCGGTGGCTCAATTCCGGGATTGGTGCGGGGAAAGCCCGGTGTTTCTCACCTGGGGCTTCGATGACATTGGCATTCTCCGGGAAAATCTTCAGCTCTTTTCTCTGGACCGGAGCTGGACGGAGAAATGGTACAATGTCCAGATGGTTTTCAATGCCCAAACCGATGGCTCCAACTCCCAGAAAGCCCTGAAAACCGCTATGGAGACCTTTCAGATTGAAGCCAGCCGCCCGGCTCACGATGCCTTGGGGGACGCCTATCACACGGCCCTGATCTGCCAAAGGCTGGATCTGTCCAGGGGCATCGCCGAGTACGACCAGGCAGTGCGGAGCCATGAAAACGGCTTCCACGGCGCGGAGCTGCCCGGCTGCCTGGAGCGAAAGGTCTTCCGGGACTATGCCGATAAGCGGGAAGCCCTGGCCGCCATGGCCGGCTGCGAGAATATCTGTCCTGTCTGCGGCAGGCAGATGCTGGGTTCCCGGTGGTTTGCTCAGCCGGGGCACCGGTATATGGATTTGGCTACCTGTGCCGATCACGGAAAATTCCTCATCCGGGTTCGGCTTTCCGCCCAGCCGGAGGGAACCATTCGGGTCAGCCGGTTGACCTATGAGGCCACCTCCGAGGCGGCGGAGGCCTACGCACGGCGGGCGCAGAAGGCGGATCCCGAGGCACCGGCCCGCCAGCGCAGACGCCGCCGCAGAGGCAAAAAGGAAAAAGGAGCGGAACAGAGTTAAGAGGGGTTCTTTGTTTTCTCACGGCACATCAGAAAGGACGGTTGATTGCATATGAAAAATCAATGGAAGCTTTGGCTTGCTGCTGTGCTATGTACCTGCCTGCTTCTCCCTGTGACCAGGGCAGAGGCGGTGGAAATTTCACCGGAGATTCAGGCGGAGTTTGACCGGCTGATAGAAATCGGCGCGGGAGATATTCTGGATCAGTTTCTCAGTGGCCTGCCGGAGGAGGTTCGCAATGCTCTGGTTCAGGCGGAGGAACAGAAGTACGCCAATCCTACGGTTGCTCCGGATCCCCAGAATCTGCCCGGCTCCGGCATCTGCGGCGTTTCCCTGAACTGGGAGCTGTCCGAAAGCGGCGTTCTGACCATCAGCGGCACCGGAGAAATGTTTGATTTCCGGGAAGGCCGCCCGGCGCCCTGGAGTGAGCGCCGGGAAGTCATCCGGGAGGTGGTGCTGGCCGAGGGCGTGACCAACATCGGTAATCTTGCCTTTGTGGACTGCGTAAATCTGGAAAAGCTCACCCTGCCGGATAAGCTGGGGGCCATCGGGGACGAGGCCTTCCGGGGCTGTACATCCCTGGAGGAGCTCAAGCTGCCGGGAAGCCTGAAAAGCATTGGTTGGGCTGCCTTTGCCAACTGCGGCGGGCTCACCTGGATTCAAATTCCCGGCACGGTGGAAACTCTGGGCGGCTATGCGTTCTTCGGCTGCGCCAAGCTGAACACCATTGCCATTCCGGATTCCGTCACCGCCATTGAGACTGCCACTTTCCGGGGCTGCACCAGCCTGGTGGATGTGTCCATTCCGGAAAATGTGTCGTTCATCGGCAGTCAGGCGTTCTATGGCTGCAGCAGCCTGCGATCCGTTACCATCCCGGAGGCAGTGACGGCCATCTCTGAAATGGCCTTTTACGGCTGCACCGGGCTGAAATCCGCGGAGCTCTCCATCCATCTGGAAAAAATCGGCGCGGAGGCCTTTGCTGGCTGCGGCAGCCTGACCTCCCTTTCCGTTCCGGGCTCCGTCCGGACCATTGGCGACGGCGCTTTCCGGGATTGCGTCTCCATCACTTCGGTGATGATTCCCGACGGCGTGACGGAAATCGGCAACTATGTCTTCCGGAACTGCCGGGGACTGACGGCAGTGGTGCTCCCGGAGACCCTGGAGCGCATCGGCAGATATGCCTTCAGCTACTGCTCCAAGCTGGAAACCCTCCGCATTCCCGCAGCCGTCACCGAAATCGGGACGGAGGCTTTCTCCAACTGCGGCATGTGGAGCGTGACGTTCCAGGGGGATGCCCCCGCCATTGGGGACAATGCCTTCAAGGGCGTCCAGGCCACCGCCTTCTATCCCCAGGATGCCCAGGGCTGGAATCGAAAAGCCACCGTTTCCTACGGCGGCAATCTGACCTGGGAAACCATCTGACCATTACCCCCATTCCCTAAAACGGAATGGGGGTAAAATTCTGGTCATGAGGCATTCTGACAAATTGGAATTTTTCGGGGAGGTCCTGCGGCCAATTTCACACGGGGATTGACGGCAGTCGTTACCCCATTTCCCGCCCGGTAACGTTTTTGCGGCAGCATTTTGAACCGAAATGTCCAATTTTGCGTAGGGAATGCATTTATGCATTCCGCACGTTCTTGTTTCCAAATTGGCAGGTTGAATGGGAAAACCTCAAAAATTTGTCTTGAAAAATTGCCATTCAACAAACCGTGGAGGTTATCCAACGTTTCGGAACGGATAAATCCGTTCCCTACGCACCCGCCGGAAGGCGTCCCATTCATCTGCCCGCCAACTTCCAATTTACCGAGTCCATAGGCGCATTATGAGAAAAAGAGCCTGACGGACCAGGAGGCGGCAAGAAAGCCCACAAAATCGGCAAACAACGCGGCCGGGAGGGTATACCGGGTCTTGCGGATCCCGGAGGCGCCGAAATACACACTGAGGGTATAAAAGGTGGTTTCCGTGGAGCCCAGCATCACCGCTGCAGTGCGGCCGATTTGGGAATCCGTGCCGTATCGGGCCATCAGCTCGCTGCCCACTGCCAGGGCGGCGCTTCCGCTGATGGGCCGCACCAGCACCAGCATGGCGCATTCCGGCGGGATGCCGAATCGGGAAAACAGCGGCCCCAGCAGGCGGCTCAGCAGCTCCGCCCCTCCGGAGGCGCGAAACATGGAAACCGCCGTCAGCAGCAGAATCAAAGACGGCAGAATGGTTTTCAGCAGAGACAGCCCCTCTGCAGCCCCGCCCAGGAGAATATCATAGGTGTTTTCTCCTTTCCGCAGACCGATGAGGGCGGTGAACAGCAGAATCAGCGGCACCAGATAGTCAGTCATGGCGGATTCTCCCCAGCAGCCATGCCATCAGCAGCCCCATTCCGGCGGAGCACAGGCTGGCCAGCCATACCGCCGGGAGGATGTCAAAAGGCCGTCCGCAGCCCAGAGCGCTGCGAACCGCCGCCACATTCGCCGGAATCAATTGGATGGAAGCGGTATTCAGCACGATCAGCCGGCATAGCTCATCCGAGGCTTTCCCGCCGCAGCCCTTTGCCATTCGCTGCGCCGCTTCTATTCCCGGAGGTGTGGCAGCGTTCCCCAGCCCCAGAACATTGGCACAGATGTTGGCGCTCAAAGCCTGGGCAAGCTTGGGATCCTCCTTTGTGGAGGGGAAAAGCCTGCCGGTGACCGGACGAAGCAGACGGGCCAGCGCGGCGGTGAATCCGATTTTCTCCATCAGCCGTCCTACCCCGGCCCAGAGGCAAAGGGAGCCCGCAATGGAAATGGCCAGGGTCACCCCCGACTGGGCCCCCTGCATCACTCCGGCGGAGAGCATTTGCCCCCGGCCGGTGACCAACGCACAGAATATGGAGCCCCCCAGCAGCACCGCCCAAACAAAACTCATTACCATAAGCCATCCCTCCTGGGGAAACCCTATGCCTGATATCCCCAAAAATGCACGGCCGGAGCCGTGCATCGAACGGTTATTCCTCTTCTCCCAGGGCGGCGGCGTACACCGCGTTTTTCGGCAGGTTCAGCTCCTGGGCGGTCTGCTTCACCGCGTCTTTCCGGGACAGTCCCTGCGCCATCAGCGCCTCCACCCGGGCAGCGGCATCGGTTGCGGAGGGAGCCTGTTTTTCCACCTCCGGGGCCCCGGCAACCACCAGGACGAACTCTCCCTTGGGCGGATTATCCGTATAGTAGGCAATGGCCTCAGCAAGGGTGGTACGCAGCACCTGCTCATGGAGCTTGGTCAGCTCCCGGCAGAAGCTGATGGGCCGGTCCGCTCCGAACACCTGGGCCATGTCCTCCAGGGTGTTCATCAGCTTGTGAGGGGCTTCATAGAAAATCATGGTTCTTTTTTCGTCCCGCAGGGAGTCCAGGTGCTCCCGGCGGCTTTTTTTGGACATGGAGAGAAAGCCCTCAAAGCAGAATCTTCCGGTGGACTGGCCGGAAATGCTCAGGGCTGTGATGGCGGCGCAGGGGCCGGGAATGGCGCAGACGGTGATTCCCGCCTGGGCGCACTGCTTCACCAGATCCTCCCCAGGGTCGGAAATGGCAGGGCTTCCCGCGTCGGAAACCAGAGCACAGGTTTCACCGGAAAGAATTCGTTCCAGGATCCGGCTGCCTTTAAAGGTCTTGTTATGCTCGTAGTAGCTGACAAGGCTTTTTTTGATGCCCAGATGGTTCAAAAGCTTCAGGGTGACCCGGGTGTCCTCTGCGGCGATAAAGTCCGCAGCCTCCAGGGTCTGCCTGGCCCGCAGGGAAATATCCCCCAAATTGCCGATGGGGGTGGGCACCAGATATAACATTCCAGCCATTCTTAATCCTCCTGGATGTGATAGATTTCTTGGTATTCTTTTGTGGGGGAACCGTCCCGGTGGTGCAGGGACAGCTCATGGATGGTAAGCCCCGGCTTGGCTCCCTTTCGCAGCTTAAGCAGCACCAGGGCAATGGGGCCATCCTCCCGGTGGCGCACCAGGGTCAGCGCCTTGGCTTCCAGCTTGTGGGGCGCACCCTGGGCGATGATCTCCCCCAGCCGTTCCGGCCGGTGTACCAGGAAAAGGTCGCCGCCATATTTCAGCGCCCAGCCGGCGGAGGCCATCAGAGCCGCCAGGGTGCAGCAGTCCTCCCGCCGGGCTGAGGAAAAATGGGATGCAGGGCCGCCGGAAAAATAGGGAGGATTGGAAATGCAGCAGTCAAAGCTCCCCGGGGCAAAAAGCACGGGAACTCGCCCCAGGTCCGCGCATATACTTTCCATGCGCGGGTCCAGGCGGTTTTGCCGGATGTTCTGAAGCGCTGCCCGGTGGGCATTTTGGTCCAGCTCGATACCCGTCACCCGGCAGCGCTCATTTCCGGCGCACAGCAGCAGGCCCAGCTGTCCGCATCCGGACCCCAAGTCCAGATAGCTTTTTTCTCCCGCAGAAGCCGCAAAAGCAGCCAGGACCATGGAGTCGGTGGTCAGGGGGAAGCAGCCCGGGGGAATCTCCAGCTTAAGTCCATGGGGAAGTTGTTCCATAAACCCTCCGTATTTTTTCGCATAAGACGGGAATTTCTAAGAAAAAACCGGCCTGCCCTGCCGTAGAAGCAGAGCAGGCCGATCGGAATGCGGAAGAATTAGGCTTCCTCGATTGCTTCGGCGGGGCACTGATCAGCGCAGGAACCGCAGCTGACACAGATATCGGGATCGATGACGTACTTGTCCTCACCCTCGGAGATAGCCTCGACGGGGCACTGATCGGCGCAGGAGCCGCACTTGACGCAGGCATCGGTAATGTTAAAAGCCATGATGTAACCTCCTTATGGATATATTTTTTTGCGCCCACAGGAGGACGCACATTTATTCTAGCATGGATTTAGAAAAAAGCAATTCCTTTTTCAAAAT
>JAXECZ010000039.1:0-5260 GCA_034104845.1 Faecousia sp.
CACATCCCGGAAAATATCCAGGCAGATCATCAGCTGCTCCAGCTCCAGGGGCTTTCCGGACCAGCGGACAATTTTCCGGCACAGGCACACCGGCGACTCCCGGATGGGGCTCACCGGCACCGAGGCCAGATACCGCCACACCATCGCCAGCACCGCCCGGTTGGGGGTGAGCAGCTTCGCCCCCTCGGGGCTGAGGCTGCCGTCCAGCAGCGCCCGGTAGTGGGCGGTTTCCGTGCCGCAGGGAGCGGCGCAGCTGGGGCGGATATCCACCACATTCATCTGCAGCAGCCGCTCCCCCTGGAAGCAGTTGATCTGGGGCAGGAAGGCCACATCCACCTGCTCCCCTTGGTGCAGATTCACCACATTGGGATTCACGGAGAAATAGATGGCGTTGAACACCTGCCGCTCCCGCCGCAGCCGCAGCCGCATATGCTTCCCGCCGCCCACCATGGTCACCCGATCCACCGTCAGTCCGGGCAGCATCAGCACCGGCTTGGGGCAGCCGCTGCCGGTGGGCTCCAGGATTTCCAGGGCCTCGAATTCCTCCAAAGTCATCAGCTCCGGAGGCACCGTACAGTCGATATCCAGGCTGGTTCGCAGGGTCTCCCCGGAGAAATATTCCGCCGCCAGGGCGCTTACCTGTTTCCGGAATTCCGGAATGTTGCTTCGGGTGATGGTGAATCCCGCCGCCAGCTCATGCCCGCCGTAGCTCTCCAAAAGATCGGACAGGGCGGTCAACGATGCAAACAGATTGAAGCCGCCGTGGCTCCGGGAGCTGGCCTTGCCATGCTCTCCGTCCAGACAGATGAGAAAGGTGGGGCAGGCATATTCCTCGGCGATTCGGCTGGCCACAATGCCCACCACGCCCTGATGCCAATTTTCGTCCGCCAGCACAATGGCATCCGGCGCCTTTCCCTGGGGCAGCATGGACACGGCCTGCCGGTATATCTCCGATTCCACCGCCTGCCGCTGCCGGTTCAGCTCGCACAGCTCCTTGGCCACCTGGCTGGCCCGTTCCGGATCCCGGGTCATGAACAGATCCAGCGCCAGGTCGATCTGGCCCATCCGTCCGGCAGCATTGATCCTGGGTGCCAGCATAAAGCCGATGGAGGAGGCGTTCAGCGCCTCCGGGTCGCAGCCGCATTCTTTCATCAGCGCTTCAAGGCCCGGCCGGGTAGTGTGCCGCAGAGAGACCAGCCCCCGGGAGACAAACACCCGATTCTCCCCCACCAGGGGAATCACATCCGCCACTGTGCCCAGGCAGACCATGTCAGCATAATCCTCCAGCACCTGCTCCGGCTGCCCGCTGAGGGCGCAGGCCAGCTTAAAGGCCAGAGCCACCCCGGACAGGCAACGGTGGGGATAGGTGTCGCCGGGCTTGTGGGGATCCACAATGGCCACGGCCTGAGGCAGCTTGTCCTTGCACTCGTGATGATCGGTGATCACCAGCTCCATGCCCAGCTCCCGGCAGAGCTGCGCCTCTTCCACGGCGGTGATGCCGCAGTCCACCGTGATAATGAGCTTTACGCCTCGATCCCGCAGGCTGTGCAGCGCCATGGGATTCAGCCCATAGCCCTCCTCCAGCCGGCCGGGAATATAGCTGATGCAGTCCGCCCCGCAGCGGCACAGGAAATCCGTCAGCAGACAGGTGGCGGTGATGCCGTCCACATCATAGTCGCCGAACACCGCGATTTTCTCATGGTTATCCATGGCGCAGGCCACCCGTCCGGCGGCCACATCCATCTCCGTCAGCAAAAAAGCCGAGGGCAGCGGACAGCTGCAGTCCAGCAGGTCGTGGGCCTCTTTCGGGTTCCTGATACCACGGGAGGCCAGGATTCGGGCTGCCAGAGGGGGGTAGCCTCCCTGACGCAGGGCATTCACCGCTTCCGGTTCCGGGTTTGATACATTCCAAATTCCATATTTCACAGCAATACACATCCAAAAAGCTTTTCCTGATATTATACCAAAAGCAGCCGGGAAGCACAATACTTTTTTTCGAGATATGGAATTTATTGCTCCCCTTTTCCCTGGGGAAGCATGGAAATCACGGTAATCGCCAGCATGGGCATGAGGAACATCCCCAAAATGCCCCAAAGCCGGAAGCCGGTATACAGGGCGATCAGGGTAAGCAGCGGGTCCAGCCCCAGCTGACGGCCCACCAGCTTGGGTTCCAGGGTGGAGCGGGTCAGGGCGGTGAGGGCGTAGAGCCCCAGCAGTCCAAACGCCTTGGCACTGTTGTGCTGCAGCAGGCACACCAGGCTCCAGGGTACCAAAATGGTGCCGGTGCCCAGAATGGGAAAGGCATCCACCATCGTCACCGCCAGGGCCCACAACGGCGCATATTCCACCCGCAGCAGGAAAAAGCCCCCGGTGAGCAGCAGATAGGTGATGCCCATCAGCTTTAGCTGGGCGATGAGCCACTGCCCTGCCGTGGAACGAAGCTTCTTGAAAAAGGCAATGACCGTTTCAAATTTCCCCCTGGGCACATGGGTTTGCAGCCAGCCGCGGATTCGTGGCAGCTCCGCGGAAATGAGAAAGGCGGAGAGCACCGCCGTGCCCACCCCCAGAGCGCTGTCCGGCAGCCGGCCGATGAGATTCCCTGCCAGCTCCAGGGCATAGCCGGTGAACCGATCCAGCAGCTCCGCGCCGCCGGAAAAGAGCTGGAGCACATTCCGCTGCAATACCGCCTGCACACCGGGAGAGGCCCGTCGGGACAGCGCCATCAGCCAGTTTTCCAGGGACTCCAGCCCTGCCCGGGCCGTCAGCTCCATCTGGGGCAGGATCCCCGCCAATACCCGCAGCTGCCGCAGCAGCAGGCCCAGAAGCAGTGTTGCCAGAGTGACCAGCACGGCAAATACCGCCCCCACACCAATCCCCGCTGCCACGGATCGGGAAAGCCGCAGCCGCCCCGAGAGAAAGCGCACCCCCGGCTCCGCCGCCAAAGCCAGCAGCCCGCCCAGCAAAAAGGGCATACTCACCGGCAGCAGATACCGCACCGCCAGCCATGCCGCCGCCAGGGTGAACAGAACGGTGAATATTTTTTTCCAATTCAGCTGCATGGCTGACTCTCCTTTCTCCAAAAAGCGTTACCGAGCTTGATAGGATGGGTAGCGATTCCTGCCGCAGCGAGTACGCCGAAACGCTGCTCCTTTCGCCGTAAAAGCGTTACCGAGCTTGGTAGGATGGGTAGCGATTACCGCCGCAGCGAGTACGCCGAAACGCCGCTCCTTTTGCGGTAAAAGCGTTACCGAGCTTAGTAGGATGGGTAGCGATTACCGCCGCAGCGAGCACGCATTAAAAAGGGGTTGAAATTTCTAAAAGATGTGCTAGAATGCATAGTATAAGAACGTGTGTGCGTGTTAGGAATACACGATACAACAGGAGGTCGCATGATGACATCAAAACCGCGGTATTATCTGGTTGAGGAGTCCGCCCTGCCAGAGGTGTTCCTAAAGGTAGCGGAGACCAAGCGCCTACTTTCCACCGGTGAAGCAACCACCGTGAACGAGGCCACCCGCATGACGGATATCAGCCGCAGCGCTTTTTATAAGTACCGCGACTCCGTGCTTCCGTTTCAGAATATGATGACCGGCAGAGTCATCACCTTCCAGCTTCTGGTCCATGACGAGCCCGGCCGGCTCAGTGAGATTCTGGCTATCTTTGCCGAGGCCCAGGCCAATATCATGACCATCAATTCCATTGTGCCCACCAACGGCACCGCCGTGATCACCATTTCCGCCTCCACCATGGACCTGACCATCTCCATCGAAGAGTTGATGGCCCGGCTCAACGTCACCCGGGGTGTGGTGAAAGCGGAAATCCTCGCCGGATAATACCTTTTCTCTCCTCCGCCGCCCCCATCGGGGGGCGTTTTTCGTTACACGCTTCGCCCGGGTTTGACATAATATGGGAGCGGGAGGGATGGAATATGCGGATGATTCTGAAATTCGGAGGCTCGTCCCTGGCGGACCTCCAATGTATTCGCCGCGCCGCCGCCCTGGCGGCAAAGCAGGCAGAGGGAGGGGCCCAGGTGGTCGTGGTGGTATCCGCCCAGGCGGACAGCACGGATCTGATGATCCAGCAGGCAAAGGAGCTGTCACCCTGTCCCGATGGCAGGGAAATGGACGCCTTTTTGTCCGCCGGAGAGCAAATGTCCGCCGCCCTGATGGCCATGGCGCTGCACTGCCTGGGTGTCCCGGCCGTGAGCTTTACCGGCGTGCAGGCAGGAATCCATACCGACAGCTGCTTTGGTCAGGCCAGGATTACCGAGGTAATACCATCAAAAATCCAGGAGGCGCTGGAAGCCGGAAAAATTGCCGTGGTAGCCGGCTTTCAGGGTGTGGACTGCGCCGGAAATATCACCACCCTGGGCCGGGGCGGCTCCGACACCACGGCGGTGGCCCTGGCGGCGGCGCTTCGTGCGGACTGCTGCCGCATCTATACCGATGTGGACGGTGTCTATGACCGGGACCCCCGGAAATACCCCAACGCCCGGCGCTACCGGCGGATCGGCTATGGCCAGATGCTCTCCATGGCCCGCCGGGGCGCCCAGGTGCTCCATGACCGATGTGTGGAGCTGGCCCGGGACAATCATATCCGGCTGGAGGTCCGCTCCAGCTTTGCGGATGCCCCAGGCACCATAGTCGGCTAGATTCTTTTTACCATTCTAACCCCCCGGAGGAAATTCTATGCCAATTCCGGTAAGATTCTTCCGGGGGAAATATTGTTTGCAGCCACTTCGATAAGGGGGATTTTTCATGTTTATAAAAGATGGAATTGCATATGCCGGAGATATTCAGCCAGCAGTCAAAGTGAGCGGCATCCGCCCCATGGAGGGTTTTTTGCTCTGGATTCGGTTCAGCACCGGTGAGGCCAAGGTGTTCGACTTCAAGCCTCTGCTGGATTCCCCTGCTTTCGCGCCATTGAGAGATGACGCGGTATTCCGAGATGTTTACATTGACTACGGCGTTGCTGTGTGGATGGACGGAGATGTGGACATTTCGCCGGAATATCTATACAATCATTCCATCGCCTATGAAGAATGGAGCGCCTGACCCCCATTTCTTGATAAAAAGTGCTTGACACCGCCTCTTTGGTGTGCTAGAATACCTGCGTAATCAAGAAGGCTGAACATCCGCCTCACCGTAAGCATACGCGAAACGGTTTGCATATACGATTCCGATTCTTGTCGGGCGTGTTATCTGCGGATGCTTTGGCGTCCGCTTTTTTGCTGTTTTTTTGGAGGTGTTTCTCATCGCAA
>JAXECZ010000102.1:0-3263 GCA_034104845.1 Faecousia sp.
GAGCAGGGTCGATGATGTAGAGCACCTCATACTTACCGGTGATCTTAGCCATGTTGATTGCACCTCCTTTTGGACTTTTGGCCCACGGTCGCGCCGTGAGCAAGGATTGTCCGCATTTGCAGACCATAGTATATTACCGTATTTATTTCAAATTGTCAAGGTTTATTTAAGAAATAAAGAAAAAACGCTTGAAAAGGGAATATCAGCCGGGGTTTCTTGACTTCCGCCCATGGTGGGTATATAATTGGATACAAATACAAAATAAAAAAGGAGTGTTTTACCATGGAAAATAAATTCGAGCTGCTGCATGTGGGCATCAAAACCGACGACCCCGTGAAGGCAGAGGAAACCGCCAAGCTGCTTGCCATGATGTTCAACCTGGAGGTGAAAATGGGCAACAGCTCCAATTTCGCCGGAAAGTACTTCGAGTGCATGAAGAAAGAGAATTCCCCCGGCACCAACGGCCACATCGCCATGGCCACCGAGAATGTGGACGCCGCCAAGGCCGAGCTGGAAGAAAAGGGCTTCTCTTTCCGTCCGGAAACCGCCTCCTACAATGACGATGGCAGTCTGAAAAACATCTACCTCGCCGGAGAGTTTGCCGGTTTCGCCATCCATATCATCAAAAAGTAAGAAAATGCCCCTTGGAATTCCGAAAGGAGTACCAAGGGGCATTTTTATAGCATTGCTGATTCCGAAAAAACGTTGCCGAATATTCCCGGTGCGAAATTGCCCGTGGGGGCTCCCCACTACCAGGAGAGCATCTTTCGGAAGAGCTCCATGTAGCGAGAAGCGGGGACATTCCAGCTGAAGTCCTGGCACATCTCGGTGTGCTGCAGCCCACGGAAGCCCTCGGGGTCATTCCGGTACAGATTCAGCGCCCGAAGGATGGCGGCGAGGAAATCATCCGCATTGTAGCTCTGGAAGGTAAAGCCCAGACCGCCCTTGCCGTTCTCGTCGCAGGGGGGCACCGTATCCTTCAGGCCGCCGGTGGCGTGAACCACAGGCACCGTGCCGTAGCGCATGGCGTTCATCTGGCTCAGGCCGCAGGGCTCGGACTTGGAGGGCATCAGATAGATGTCCGCACCGGCGTACATCCGCGCTGCCAGGCCCAGATTGAACGTGATCTTGGCCGCCACCTGCTCCGGGAACTGCTTTGCCAGCTCCTTGAAGAAAGTCTCGTACTGGGGCTCGCCGGTGCCCAGAATAATCAGCTGAGCATCCTGCTCCCACATCAGCCGCCGGGCAATGTAGCACAGCAGATCCAGTCCCTTGTGACCGGCCAGTCTGGTCACCATCACCATCAGAGGCACATCCGGCTTCACCGGCAGTCCAACCTCCTCCTGCAGGCTGGCCTTGACGATGGCCTTCCCCTCCACAAAGGATTCAGCGTTGTAGTGGGCAGGCAGAGCAGGATCCGTCTCCGGGTTGAAGGTGCCCACATCAATGCCGTTGGTGATGCCGGTAAGCTTCCAGGCCGCTCCGGCAATGATGTTGTCAAGCCCATGGGCATAGTAGGGATACATCAGCTCCCTGGCGTAGGTCTCGGACACGGTGGTGACCATGTCGCAGCATTCAATGCCGCCCTTCATCATGTTCACGGAGTTGTTCATGTCCAGCTTGCCCCGGTACTCCCAGGGAAGCCCCAGCATATCATCGAAGAAGTCCGCCCGGGCCCAGCCCTGATACTCGATGTTGTGGATGGTATACATCACCCGGGTGCCCGGGAACTGATCCCGATACACCGCCTTGAGATAAACAGGAATCAGGCCGGTCTGCCAGTCGTTACACTGGATGATATCCGGAATGAAGTCCAGCGCCACCATGGCATCCATGCAGCCCCGGGAGAAGAAAGCGAAACGCTCGCCATCGTCCAGGTCGCCGTAGATCTGCCCGGGACGGCCGCCGAAATAATACTCGTTGTCCAGGAAATACACCTGTACCCCGTCGGCCCGGCCATTGAGCTTGTAAACGGCGCAGTACTGCTGCCGCCAGCCCAGACGCACCCGGAACTCCGCCACTTTCTCGGTCATGTAGGCGGAATTGTTTTTGATTTTATAATAGTAGGGCAGGAAAAGGGCAACCTCATTTCCCTCGATCCGCTGCAGCGCGGCAGGCAGCGCCTCCATCACGTCGCCCAATCCGCCGGACTTGGCATAGGGAGCGCCCTCGGAGGCGCAGACGGCAATTCTCATACAATTTCCCCTCTCTTAATCACAATGGGATTGGCCTTGGTGCCAAAAAGCTTGGTGCCGGGGGTGACGGTAACATTCTTGTCCAGAATCACATTTTTCAGCTCGCAGCCAGGGCCGATCTCGCTGTCGTTCATGATCACGCAGTTCTCAACGGAAGAGCCCTCGGCCACGCTCACCTGCCGGAAGAGCACGGAATTCTTCACCTTGCCGTCCAGCCGGCAGCCGTCGGCAGCCACCACATTTTCAATGTCGCAGTTCTCGCCGTAGTAGCTGGGCACCCGGTCCCGAACCTTGGTGTAGACGGGATGTGCCCCGTAGAACAGTCCATCCCGCACTTCCTTGTTGACCAGAGCCAGGCTGTGCTCAAAGTACTCCTGGGTGGATTCATTGAACATGGCAATGCCCTCGTACTGGTAGGCATTCACGCTGACTTTGCCGCTTCTCCAGCCGCCCATGCACAGATCCCGATCCATGTGGAACCAGTTCTTTGCAACCAGCGTCTTGACCTCCCGGATGAGCACCTGACGGCTCATGACAAAAATGTCCATGGAGGCCTGGTAGTCGGCGGGAGCGGCGTAGTCGCAGACCATGTCGTCCACCTGGCCGTTCTTGTCCAGCTTCAGCGCGAAGTCCATGACCTTTTTGCCGTTGCAGATGCCCTTGGCAGTGACCACGGTGATGTCCTTGCCGGAGGCGATGTGGTCGGCGATCACCTTGTTCAGGTCGATGTTGGAAAGGACGGTGGAGTCGATCATGACCACATAGTCATCATCACAGTATTCTAAAAAGTCCATATTGGAAGAAAGAGATTCCAGCTTGCCCCGGTAGGAGTGGTTTACGGAGGAGGCGTAGGGGGTGAGGAATTCCAGTCCGCCCTCGCCCAGCTCCAGGCCCCATTCCTCACCGTCGCCGATGTGGTTCATCAAAGACTGATAGCTGTAGCGGGCGATGATGCCCACATGGCGCACCCCGGCGAAGGCCAGGTTGGAAAGGCCGAAGTCCACCTGCCGGTAGCGGCCGCCGAAAGGCAGGGAGGCCATGGTCCGTTTATTGGTCAGCTCACCGATG
>JAXECZ010000188.1:0-11418 GCA_034104845.1 Faecousia sp.
CCGACGTGCAGGCCGTTACCCGAGGGGTACGGAAATTCGACCAGGCCGAAGAACTTGGGCCGGGTCGTATCGCCGGTCACAGCGGCACAGGTCTTTTCCTCCAGCCACTTTTTCTGCCACTTCTTTTCGATCGCAGTAAAATCGTATTTCATGCTTCTCTCCTCAATTCGAAACAATGGTTGACATAAAGTACAAAGCCCCTGACCGATAGTATCGGTCAGGGGCGTAAAACACGCGGTACCACCCTGATTCAGCCGCATCGCGGCCCTCGGTGACTTTCGTCGCATCGATAACGGAATGACCCGCCCCACCCTAGGCGCGTGCCTCAGGCGGAAAGCTCCGGAGCCAGTATAAAGCGCGCGTTCTGCCGGCGTGCATCATGGGCAGCGTGTCCGCCTGGCGGCACACCCAAAGGGTAGCGGGGCTGGTTTTCGGCGGTCTGGGGCTGGTGCTCACCATTCTGATGCTGATGATCCTGCTCACCTTCTCCGGCCGGGAGGCCATGGACATGGTTTGGCTGGCAGTGAAATGCCTGCTGTGGGAGGGGGCTTTGGGCCTGGCTGCCATCCTCTCCATCAATTCTCTGGCCATGTACACCTACGACTACAACGGCAACCGGCGCAAAAAGGCCAAAAAAAGAAAAGCATAGAGAAATCGGGAAGTCCACCAGGGCTTCCCGATTTTTGTATCCGCATCAGCGCATCAGCTCAATGACGATTTTATCCGGTGTGACAAACCAGTGGGGCTTTCCCGGAACCGGAGCGCAGCCCATTTCCTCCGCCCTCCGGCGAAGCTGCTCCCAGTTATCCACCTGGATGCCGATGTGGTCATACCGGTCTCCCTCGGTGAGCGCTGTCTGATCCTCATTGATCTGAATTCCCTCCCGGAACCAGAGCTTCCGGTTGGGTGAGTGCCCTTTCTCCTGGGTGACCTCCATGGCGAAGAGCTCCTTGAAAAAGCGGACGGTCTGCTCAAAATTCCTTGTGTTCACCGCCACATGATGAAGCTGGCATGTCATCTGTTTTTCCTCCTTATTGCATCGTTTTCTCCGCCTGGCTCAGTTCCCAGGCCATCTGTGCCGCTCCCCAAAGGGCATCGTGGGCGGCAGGCACAACCCTCCCCAGGCCGGACAGCTTCCCCGCCACCCGGCGGCGGTAAGCATTGTCCCCGGTGAGCAGCCCGCCCAGCAGGGCAATGGTGCAGCCCGCCAGATTCAGCCGCCGCTGCACCGCCGCCACCAGCTCATACAGCTCTCCGGCGCCGGCTTCCAGAATTTCCAGAGCGCTGCTGTCCCCCTGCTCCGCCAGGGTCAGGGCGACGGAAGAAAACCGGGCCAGAGCGGCTTTGTCCGTTTTGGGGGAGTAGACAAAGGAAACGATGGCCTCCGGTGTCTCTTTCCCCAAGCGGCGGTACACCTCATCCAAAATTCCCCGCTCCGGGTTTCGGCCGTCACATTGCCGCACCGCCGCAGAGAGCACATCCCGTCCCAGGGCGTAGCCGCTGCCGCCGTCGTCGATCAGGTGCCCATAGCCGCCGCTGCGGGCGGTTTGGCCCAAGGCGTTCTTTCCGAAGCAGATGGAGCCGGTACCGGCAATCACAATGATGCCCGGCCCCTCCATGGCTCCCCGCAGGGCAATTTCCTGATCGCCGCAGAGCTTCCAGCTCCCATGGAAGCGGGCCTTCTTCAGCTCCTGGGACAGGATCTCCCCCAGAGCCGGATTGGAGACGCCCGCGCCGCCCACACAGAGCCCGACGCACTCCGTCATATCGCCGCAGGCGGCAAACACCTGGGCCAAAAGCTGCCGGAAGGCCGCCTCGCCAATGGCATTCAGGTTAAAGGGGCCGAATTCCTCCCTGTGCAAAAGGCGGTTTTCTCCATCCCGCAGCTCCAGCCGGGTATGGGTGCCGCCGCCGTCGATTCCCGCAACAAACATTCTTCCACCTCACAGCTTCACCGGGCAGCTGCCCTCCGCCGGGCCGCCGCGAAAAACCTCCGCCAGAGCCTGCAGCGCCGGCTGGGAATAGTCAAAGCTGGCCAGCTTCCACAGACCCTCCGGCAGCTCCGCGAGATCATAGGGATTCCGCAAAGCGGCCACCGCCATGGGTTTTCCCGTTTCCGCCAGAGCACGGGCCAATTCCAGCTGCCCTCGGAACAGATGGCCGTTGCAGGTGCCCAGGATGATCTTCCCGCAGCCCTCTGCCCAGGCCACTGCCCGGCGAATCTCCGCCTCATCCGGATTCTTGGAGGTAACCAGGCTCTTTCCGCCGAATATCCCCGCCATATACTCCGGGAACGCGGCGGCATTTCCGTCCTCATTTCCGGCGCCGGAGGCCCGATAATCCCCACAGCCGCAGAAGAAAGTAGCCCCGTCCGCGGCAAAGGGGCTTCCGCCAATCCAGCTGATAGCCTGACGGCTGAGCTGCTCCGACGCGGCCCGATCCGCATGGGTGCCGCACAGCATCGGCTCCGTTTGCGTGAAGAGCAGCCTCTTGAACCGGAGGATCCGCTCTACGGAAGCCTCCAGCTCCTTCCGGTTCAATTCCCCCCGCTCCGCTGCCTGATTCACCGCCTGGGCGGAGGCCCGCTCCAATTCAAAGGAGCTGGAGATCTCTGCCAGGTCAACGCCGGCCTTGATGGCGGCAACCACCCCTGCCGGTGTGCCGAAATGATCCTGAATGGCCCCCATTTCCATGCAGTCCGTCAAAATCAATCCCTCAAAGCCCAGCTTTTCCCGGAGCATGCCCGTGATCATCCGCCGGGACATGGTGCAGGGCAGCTGCTCTTTCTCAATTTTGGGGAAGAGCACATGGCTCATCATCACTGCCGGGGCCCCTGCCCGGATGGCCCGGCGAAAAGGAATCAGCTCCAGCTGTTCCAGCTGCTCCCAGGTTTTGTCCACCCGGGGCAGACCCAGGTGGCTGTCCACCGCCGTATCCCCATGGCCGGGGAAATGCTTGACGCAGCACAAAACGCCGCTGCCCGCATAGGGCTCCAAAGCAGCGCAGCCAAAGTCCGCCACCGTCTGTGCATCATCGCCAAAGCTGCGAACCCCAATCACCGGATTGGCGGGGTTGCTGTTCACATCCAGCACCGGGGCCATATTGAAATTCGCCCCCAGGCCTTTCAGCTGCCGGATGGTGATCTGGGAGGCCAGCCGGGCATTTTCCGGATTCCTTGTGGCCGCCAGCGCCATAGCCCCAGGCACATTCACCGCGTCCATGGGAAGCCGGGAGACCATGCCGCCCTCCTGGTCGATGATGATAAAGGCAGGATAGCCGGTCTCCCCCTGGATCAGCGCCTGGATTTCTTCGCAGAGGCACCGCAGCTGCGCCCCGCTTTCCACATTTCGCAGAAACAGAATCACATTTCCGATTTTATATTCCCGGATCAACGCTTTCATTTCCGGTGTCAGGCTGGTGCCATGGAAGCCAAACACCAGCTTTTGGCCCAGCATTTCTCTCATGGTCATTTCCATGTCTCTCGCTCCTTGGGATAGTATTCATAGGGTTTTCTTCTCTGCCGGAATTCCCGGCTCTCCTGCCGGTAGCGTTCCAGAATGGTCTGGGCCTGCCAGTCGGGGGCCTCAAATTCCCGATGGCCGGCCAGCAGGGAAATAAAGGGCTTGCCATCCGGCCGCACCGGCGGCAGGAACTGGAAATCCCCGGGATACATCCGCCGCAGAAGATCCAGCAGTTTTACCCCCAGCTCCACCGGCTGAAGCTGCTTTTCGTCGGTGATGTGCAGATGGATGCCGCCGCAGAGGCTGCCCTGATGCTTGGAGGTGGTGGGGGTAAAGTACACCGGCGTGGCCTCCACCCCGGGGCAGCCCAGATCGTTACATTCCCGGCTGAATTGCTCCGCCCGGATAAAGGGCGCCCCCAAAATGGCAAAGGGATCCGCAGTCCCCCGGCCCTCGGAGAGGTTGGTGCCCTCAATCAGGCAGGTGCCCGGATAGAGCAGGGCGGTTTCATACCGGGGAATGCCCAGGCTGGGCATCACCCAATAGTGGCCCCAGTCCCGAAAGGTCATCTCCCTGGTCAGACCGCCGCAGGGCACCATTTTCAGGTCACACCCGCAGCCCAGCTCTCGATTCATCATGTCCGCCAGCTCCCCGCAGGTCAGGCCATAGCAGACGGGCAGGGGATAGCCCCCCACAAAGCTGCCGGTCTCCGGCTGCAGCAGCCCTCCCTCCACCCGATCCCCCAGAGGGTTGGGACGATCCAGCACCACCAGCCGTTTTCCGGCGGCGGCACAGTCCTCAATGCAGTAGCGCAGGGAGGACAGGAAGGTATAGTACCGGCAGCCCACATCCGCCATGTCATAAACCAGGGTATCAAACAATTCCAGGGTTTGCTGACTCAGCCGCTTGGAGGTCTTGGTGTAAAGGCTTCTCACCGGCAGACCCGTTTCGGCATCTACCTCATCGGAGAATAATGCCCCCGCAGCCTTATCCCCCCGGACGCCATGCTCCGGCGCCAGCAAAAGCCGCAGATCGCAGCAGTCCCGCAGGGCCTCCACGGTGGGCCGGTTTCCGCTGGTGCGCCCGGAGGGCCCGGTGAGCAGCGCAGTACGGCCCACAAACAGCTGCCGGTACTCCGCCACCCGGTCAACGCCAAACAAAACCATTTTCATTGCCTCCTTGACAACCGGCAATACACCGGATAAACTAATTGCAGATCGGACTATCCGCTCCCCGCAGCAAAAGGAGCGTTTTGTGCATTAAGAGCGCCACCATAGAGCAGTTAATGAATCATTTCCTATACAAAATGGAGGTTTACTATGAAGCATCCCTTTGTCTCCCTTTGGGAAAAGCCCAGCCGGCTGGTGGTGGGGCTGATGAGCGGCACCTCCGCCGACGGAGTGGACGCGGTTCTCACCCGCATCACCGGCTTCGGCCTGGACACTCGGGTGGAGCAGCTTTCCTTTTATTTTCAGCCCTTTGACCAGGCCACCCGCCAGCGGATCCTACTCGTCTGCGGCGGCGACACCGGCGGCAGCCGGGAGCTGTGCCTGCTGGCCACCCACCTGGGGAAGCTCTATGCCCAGGCGGTGAGACAGCTGCTGAAGCAGGCCGGGGCGGAGGAAATCGACTTGATTGGCTGCCACGGCCAGACGGTTTACCACATTCCCGAAGAAACCGACTATCTGGGGCAGGCACTTCGGGGCACGCTGCAAATCGGCGACCCCTCTTACCTTGCCGAGGCGTTCCACTGTCCGGTGGTCAGCGATTTCCGCATCCGGGATATGGCAGCAGGAGGCCTGGGTGCACCCCTGGTGCCATACACGGAATTTCTGCTCTACCGCAGTGAAACCGAGGACGTGGCCCTGCAAAACATCGGCGGAATCGGCAACATCACCCTGCTCCCCGCCGGGTGCTCGCTGGAAGAGGTGACGGCCTTCGACACCGGCCCAGGCAATATGGTGATGGACGCCCTGGCCGCCAAAATCACCCATGGGGAAATGGGCTTTGACGACGGCGGAAGGCTGGCCGCCTCGGGAGCCGTCATTCCGGAGCTGCTGGAAAATATGCTCCGGGATCCCTATCTCGCCAAAATGCCCCCGAAAACCACAGGAAGAGAATACTACGGCAAGGACTATGTGGAAAAGCTGCTGTCCTTTGGCCACGGGTCATTGACGGACATCCTGGCCACCGCCACCCGGTTCACTGCGGAATCCATCGCCCTGAGCCTGCGCCGGTTTGCGGCGAGAATGCCCTCTCGTCTGATTGTTGCCGGAGGGGGAAGCCGGAATCCCACGCTGCTTCGGTTCCTGCGGGAAGCCCTGCCGGAATGCCGGGTGCAGATCCAGGAGGATCTGGGCTATGACAGCGATGCCAAGGAGGCCGTTGCCTTCGCCATTCTGGCCAACGAGGCTCTCTTCGGCTCCTGCAACAACGCGCCCTCCGCCACCGGCGCGGAGCATCCCGTCATTATGGGCCGCATTAATCTTTAAAGCCACCCCCTGCCAACTGGCAGGGGGATTTTGTTATTCCTGTTATTTCTTTCCGAAGAAAAATTCCATGCAGTCCTGCAAGGATTGATCCCAGAAGTCCCAGGTGTGATCCCCTGTGCGGTGGTCAAACCGGTACTGCGCCTTTCGCTGCTCCAGCAGGGCGGCAAAGGAAACATTCATGGGATACAGCCGGTCCTCCTCGCCGCAGGACAGATAGATGGGCGGCAGCTTTTTCCCGGATGCCGCCAGGGAGAACAGGTTATTTTCCGCCCCTGCCGGCTTTCCCTTTCCCAGCAGGGCGTCAAATTCCCGCTGATGCAGCGGCGCTGCAGGAATGCGGCCCAGGCCGTCCAGATCCGTCACGCCGGAAAAGCTGCCGCAGCCGGCATACCGCTCCGGATAGGTCAGGGCACATTTCAGCGCTCCGTAGCCCCCCATGGACAGACCCATCACATAATTCTGTTCCCGTTCCAGACTCAGCCCGAACATCCGGTGCACCGCCTGGGGAAGCTCCTGGGAGATATAGGTAAAATAGGGCAGACCGTATACCCCGTCAATATAAAAGCTGCGCTGCACCTCGGGCATGACCAGGGCCAGCCCCCGCTCCCGGGCATACCGCTCGCAGGAGGTATACCGGGTCCAGCCGGTACAGTTGTCCGACAGGCCATGGAACAGATACACCACCTTTGCCTGACCCAGGTCTCCCTCGTCAGGCAGCACCACCTGAAAGCAGGTGGCCATATCCAATGACTTGGAAAAATACTCCACTTTTAAAAGTGCCAATTCTTAACCCTCCAGTACCCGGGCGATCCGCCCCTGGGCATCGTCCAGCATTCTGCGGGCGGACTCCGCGTCCACGCCCCGCAGGATCATCACAATGGCCACCTTGGGACGGTAGCCGCATTTCTCCAGCGCCTCCACAGCCTCCGCCTCGGAGCATTCCGCCGCGCTGCACACTATGGTCACGCAGCGGCGCACCAGCTTTTCATTGGAGGGCTTCACATCCACCATGAGATTGCCATACACCTTCCCCAGCTTGATCATGGCTCCGGTGGAGAGCATATTCAGCACCATTTTCTGCGCCGTGCCGGACTTCATCCGGGTGGAACCAGTGACCACCTCCGGCCCGGGGGAGGGGGCAATGCCAATGTCCGCGAATTGGTCCAGCTCGCTGCCGGGGCAGCAGGTGACGGAAATGGTAGCAGCCCCCAGCTCCTTGGCATAGGCCATGCAGCCCAGCACATAGGGGGTGCGTCCGCTGGCGGCAATGCCCACAAGGACATCCTTTTGGCAGAAATGGATCTGCTTCATATCCTCCGCCCCCAGCTCCCGGCTGTCCTCCGCGCCCTCCACGGCCTTAAAAATCGCGCCGTAGCCACCGGCCATGAGAGCCTGAACCATCTCCGGCTCGGTGGAATAGGTGGGCGGGCATTCCACCGCGTCCAGGATCCCCAGCCGCCCGGAGGTTCCCGCGCCGCAGTAGATCAGCCGTCCGCCGCTGCTCAGATGCTGGGCGATCACATCCACCGCCTGAGCGATTTTGTCCGTTACCAATCCAACGGCCTCCGCCACCCGGTGATCCTCCTGATTGATGAGCTTCACCATATCCAGGGTGGACAGGGTGTCGATGTTCATGGTATTGGGGTTTCGCTGCTCCGTGGCAATTTTCTGTAGCTCCACCATATCAAATCTCCTCCATGGTCTGAACCAGCTTGTACTGCTCCTTGGGTATCATGAAGCATTCACAGTAGCCCTTTCGTCCCTGAATGCCCCGCAGGCGCTTCAAATGGGAATAGTATTCCTTATAGGGAAAGCTGGAAGAATGCACCGCGAACCAGTGATGGTCGATGGCCTTTTCCCACAGGGGATAGCCGTCGCTCACATCCAGGTACACATAGGGCTGGAAGCCGGGAGCATCCTCCCAGTTCTCGGCGAAATACAGGTGCCGGGCAAAGTGCTTGGGAAGCTCCCTTTGGAAGCCCTCGATGGCGGCATAGAACCAGGCATCCACCACGATCCTGTGGCAGGCAGCGTGATCCTTATGCATACTGTTTTCGTGATGGGTGACGATGATGTCCGGCTTGACCCTGCGGATAATATCGCAGACGGCGAAGCGGACCTCGTCGTTATCCGGCAGCAATCCATCCTCATAGGGAAGCACAATGGCCTGTCCCCCCAGCTCCCGGGCAAAGGCCTCCGCCTCAGCGATTTTGCCCCGGCGGTATTCGCCGATGTCCGCCCCGGCGGGGGCTCCCTTTTCACCGGCGGTGAGCGCCAGGGTGACAGCCCTGCCTCCGTGGACGGCACAGGTGGCCAGCAGCGCTCCGGCGGTGAGCTCCGCGTCCCCCACATGGGCACCGATGGCAAGAACGGTATGGGTTTTCATATTTCTCACAGCTCCTTCAGCATGACGCCGAACCGCCGGACGATCCGGAAGCCCGCGCCCAGGTAGATGAACCGGGCATGGTTGTCCTCCCCGGTAAACAGCGACATATACTGGGCTCCCACCTGCTTCTCCCGATCCAGAAGCCGGTAAAACAGCAGGGTGCCCAGGCCGTGACCCTCATATTGGTGCGCCACAGCCAGCCCGGCAAAATAGCCCCGGCCTGTTTCCTCGGGATACACCGGCCCTGTAAAGCCGGCGCAGGTGTTGTCTTTCAAGCCCACCAGCAGATCCATGCCCGCTTTCCCCGCCGCCGGGATCTCCGCCGACCACATGGCGTTGCCCAGGGTCTCCACCATCTCGTCCAGGCCGGTGTGCAAGCCTGGGTCATAGCGCTCCACATGGTAGCCCTCCCGGGCCATGCTCTGCGCCTTTTCCTCCAGCCAGTCCGGCCTTTCATATTCCGACAGGTTCAGATACATGGCGCACTCCCGGGCGGCCTCCCGGTAGCCCAGGGAGAGCATTCTGCCATGGAGGGGAATGTCCAGAGCGATGCCCGGGGCATTGTTGTGCTGATGGCCGGGGGTGCCAGGAATCACCCAGGGCAGACGGATGGGATTGAAAAAGGTGACGGCACTGTAGGCTCTGCCCGCTTTCCGGAAAGCAGCCTCCAAGCGGGACAGCAGCAGGGCGGTATTCTCGTCGGTATCCGCCTCCTCTGCCAGAATCAGGCAGCTGACATAGCCCCGCACGTCCCCCTTGGGGATATCGTCCCCGGTGCAGCCGTTGACAAAGCCCAGGACGTTCCCTCCCTCTTCCAGGACAAAGGTATACTCCGGAGAGAAATGGGGGTGCCGGGTCAGCAGCTGCCGGAACATTTCCAGGCTCAGGGCCGCAAAGCCCAATTTGGTGCCTGCGGTATTCCACAGGATAAACAGTTTTTCCTCATCAGAGGGGCAATAGCATCGAATCATTTTATAACCTCGTCACAGCGTCAGCCCCCACCGGGAAAGTGGGGGCTGGATGATTTGCATATCAGCCCTTGACGGCGCCAATGGTGACGCCTTCCATAAAGTACTTCTGCAACGCGAAGAACAGGACGAACATGGGCAGAGCAGAAATGGTAGCCCCTGCCATCATGGGCGCAAACAGGGTTTCGTTGGCAAACTTAAATTGCTTCAGGCCAACCTGGATGGTGTACATGGACGGATCCTTGGTGATGAGGAAGGGCCAGAAAAAATCATTCCAGCTGGACATGAAGGTATTGATGGCCATCACCGCCAGCACCGTCTTCGACAGGGGCAGGATGATCTTGGTGAAGATCTGGAACTGGTTGCAGCCTTCGATCTTGGCACTTTCGATCAGCGGCGTGGGCAGGCCGGAGAAGAACTGTTTGCACAGGAAAATATTGTAGGCGGTGCAAAGTCCCGGCAGAATCATGGCCGCGTAGGTATTGCTCATGGAGAATTTCTGCACCATGAGGATGTACAGGGGCACCTGGGTTACCTGATAGGGAATCATCATGGCCACCAGGATCAGGCCGAAGAGAACCGTGTGGCCTTTAAAGCGAATCTTGGCAAAGGCATAGCCCGCCATGGAGGCAAAGATCACGTTGCCGATCACCGCTCCCGCCGCCACCACAAAGCTGTTGATAATCCAGCGCAGGGAATAGTCGCTGAAATGAAAAAAGGCATCAAAGGATTCCAGGGTGAACCGGGAGGGGATGAGGGTCCGCATGTTGCCTGCGGTGGACACGTTGGGACCAAAGGCGGAGAGTACCATATAGCAGATGGGAAACAGAGTCGCCGCCGCCAGAACGGTCAGCACAATGGCGATAACGGTGTTGCGAAGGTGCTTTACCTTTGGATTATGTAAATGCTGGGAATACAAACCGGTGGTTGCCATAGCTCCCCCTCCTTAATACTCAACGTCCACGCCCATCACCCGGAACTGGAACAGGGACATGATGGCGATGGCAATGGCCAAGAGAATGGCCTGGGCGCAGGCAAGACCGTACTTGCCGTAAACAAAGGCGTTGTTGTAGATCAGCAGACCGATCATGGTGGTGGAATTGTCCGGGCCGCCGCCGGTCATCATGTAGGCGTTCATAAACACCTGGAAGGAGCCGATGACACCGGTGATCAGCAGGAACAGGGTGGTGGGCTTCACCAGGGGCCAGACAATGAAGCGCACCTTCTGGAAGAAGGTGGCGCCGTCCAGCTCAGCAGCTTCAAAATAGCTGTTGTCGATGCCAAGCAAGGCGGCAATATAAGTGATAATCCGAACGCCATGGCTGGAAAGCAGGGCCATGATGATCAGAGACAGCATCGAGGTTTTGGTGGAGGACAGCCAGTTCTGGGGCGAAATGCCGAACACGCCCAGCAGCCGGTTGAAGATGCCCTCAGGGGAGGAATCGTACAGCCAGAGCCACACCACGGACAGCGCCACACCGGAGGCGATGCCGGGCAGGTAATACATGGCCTTGAAAACGGACTGAGTTTTCTTTTTGAAAGGAAGGATCATCACCGCAATGCTGAAGGACAGCAGCAGCGACAGAGGAACCACAATGGCGGTGTAGACCAGGGTATTGAAGGCCGCCTTGTAGAACAGATTGAATTTGGAGTATTTCAGTGTATCCACATAGTTTTTCAGCCCCACATACTCCGACCCAAAGGGCTTGTAGTTAAAAAAGCTGGTGTAAACCGCGCTGATGACGGGATACAGGGTGAAAACGCAGAAAATTATCATGGCGGCAGCAATGAAAAGATACCCCCACAGATCTTCGTTGGTGAATCTGAGCTTGCGGTGGACTGGCTGCCGCTTTTGTTTTGTGCTGTTCATTGTCTACCTCCCAGGAAAAAAATCCCACCCCACCGAGGTGGGGTGGGCAGAAAAATCATTAGCCGAGCTTGCCGGAGACGCAGTTCTCAGCGCCGAAAGCAGCGTAGGCAGCCTCGCAGATGTGGTCGTAAACCTCCTGAGCGGTGGTCTCACCGGCCAGCAGCAGCTGGAACTTGGGCACGATCTGCTCGTCCATCAGCTTCTTGGCGGTAGCGGTCATTTCCGCGGTGACACCCTCGGG
>JAXECZ010000065.1:0-7374 GCA_034104845.1 Faecousia sp.
TGACACAGTCCGGAGGTGAACAGAAATGATTGGCAGTAAGAAAATCACCGATTTCCTGAAAAAATACATTGTTACCATCCTGTTTTTGGTGCTGAGCCTGACGTTCATTCTGCTGGGCGATTTGGACATGACCTCCGTGGCACGGGATCTGATGAAGCGTCTGAGCCGGAATGCCTTTATTGTTCTGTCGCTGATCATCCCCATTGTTGCGGGCATGGGCATCAACTTTGCCATCACCATCGGCGCCATGGCAGCCCAGATCGGTCTGCTGCTGGCTATTAACTGGAATCTCACCGGCCCCCTGGGCATTTTGGTGGCTGCCGGCATCACCCTGCCTCTGGGTGCCCTCTTCGGGTATCTGGTTGGCGTGATGCTCAACAAGATGAAAGGTCAGGAGACCATCGGCTCCATGATTCTGGGCTACTTTGCCAACGGCGCCTATCAGCTGCTGTTCCTTTACATCTTCGGCAATTTTATTCCCCTTAACAGCAAGGTCACCATCATCGGTGCCACCGGTGTGAAGAACACCCTGGATCTGACCACCAACGGCCTTGCCCAGGCCATCGACAGCATTCTGCGGATCCCGTTCCTGAACTGCGTGTACATCTTCGCCGGGGCAGGGATCGTATATGCCCTGGTCATGTTCCTGCTGAAAAAGATGACCCAAAAGAAAGCCATTGTCACCGCCGCCTGCAGTGCCGTGTTGGCAGTCATTTTCCTCCTGCCGCCGGTGGCAAACTGCTTCAACGGCAAAAACAGCGAGGCCATCAGTGTGCCCGGTGTGACCTGGATCCTGATTCTTTTGCTGTGCGGCTTCAACGTGCTGATCATGAAAACCCGTCTGGGTCAGAAATTCCGGGCTGTGGGCCAGAGCCAGACCGTTGCCAATGCCAGCGGCATCAACGTCAACCGGGTCCGGCTGATTGCCATTATGATCTCCACAGTTCTGGCAGGCTGGGGTCAACTGCTGTTCATCCAGAGTGACGGCATGGGCACCCTCACCACCTATTCCGCCCATGAGCAGGTGGGCCTGTACGCCGGTGCGGCCATCCTGGTTGGCGGCGCCAGCATCGACCGGGCCACCAACTCCCAGGCATTGCTGGGTACCCTTTTGTTCCACCTGATGTTCCTCACAGTGCAGAAGGCTGCCAGCGCCCTCTTCGGCGACGCCGTTATTGGTGAGTACTTCCGTGCGTTCCTGAGCTACGCCGTCATTGCCGTGGCTCTGGTGATGTACGCCTGGAAGAGCAACGCCAAGAGAAAGAAAAAGCAGAAGGATTTGAGAACCGCATAAGAAACCACAAGGGTTTGCCCCACCTCGGGACAAACCCTTGTTTCTATGCGCCCCACCATCCCGCACGGTATCAAATTCCCATTTTTCAACGTAACAAAACCGCCTGCCGGGATTCCGGCGGGCGGTTTTGCGGGTTACTCTTTGAGTTCGTCGTGGTAGCCGTGGTCAATGAGCCAGTTCAGGGTATTGGTGCTGTCGCTGTAGACACTGATGCTGTGGGTATCCAGGCCCTCAAAGTAGCTGGCGGGGTAGTACAGGGTGATGTAGTCCGAGTAGTTGCAGCTTGGGTGGAGCACACCGCACTGGGCCATATTGCCGTTTTTCCCATCTTCCAGCATTGCCTCCAGCAGGCTGTTCCAGTCCTCCTTGGAAATGCGAAGCGTTTTGTCCTGGTAGTAGCCCTGCTGCTCTTGATTGTGCCAGCAGGTCAGCTGGATGAACTCCGTTTTCTCCAGCAAAGCTCTCACATCCTGCTCCGAGAAAATCTCCAGGCCAAAATCACTGAACACATATTCCGGCTGGGAGTAGATGTCCTGGAGTATGGCCAGGTTGGGAATGGTTTCGTGGAATTGATAGCTCCGGCAGAGGGTGGAGCCGTCCTGCATGGTGTAGGTCAGGAACATCTGCCCGGAGAGTTCTGCGGTTCCGTCCTCCTTGAGATGCTCCTGATAGGCTTCCTCATTGCCGAAGATTCGTTCCAGGATGGGCCGCTGGGCTTCCTCACGCCGGTGCTCCTCCAGCATATCCTGGTGGAGGGTCAGCACCCTCTGAATGTCCTCCGGGGTCTCGGCAATGAAGGAGTCGTGGTAGCCAAAGGGAACCCGAAGCTCCACCTGCTGTACGTCTTCCGCCTCCGGCAGCTTGTAGGTGGTGCCGAAGAGATCCAATCCGGTGATTCCCAGGGCAAGAACCGTCAGGCAGACCATGGCAGCCAGTGGCAGGAAGCTCTTCCCGGTGAACACATTCACCTGCCGCTTTAGGAGCATCAGGCAGATGTAATAGCCCAGCGCCAGCCCCAGAAACAGCATCACATAGCCAATGCTCCAATCGAACAGATTGGATACGGCGTGGAATACCACCCCGGCGCTCAGCGTACAAAGCACCAGGATCACCGGCTCCGTCACCCGGAAAGCCAGCAGGTCCCCGGCGCACTCGGGCTTGCGGCGGTTTAAAAGCTTCATGGCAAGGAAAATGGCGAGGATCCCCAAAGCGGCGAGAATCAGATTGATCCGGATGCCCTCCGGCACCAGCTCCACCTTGGTGATTTCGCTGCTGTTGAAGAAAGCCGTGGGGCCGTCCTCCATTTCCCGGACGTAGAAGTTCTGATACTCACTCCGGAACACCTCCGCATGGAGGAACTTGCTGATGGGGCAGAGTATGACCTCGGTATCCGGGATGTACATTCCGTAAGTCAGCGGCGCGAAGATCTTCAGCCGCGCCCAGGTAATGATCACCCCGAAAAAGTTCGCCATGCCATACAGCACGGCCATGCCCAGCCGGTTTCCGGCGCCTACCCCGCACAGCAGCGCCAGACCAAAGAAAAACAGAAATTGCAGCATGGCTACGCCCATCCACAGAGGAATGAGAAAGCGGAACCGGGTGACGGAGGCTGCCATCATCCCGCCGGAAAGCAGAATGCCGGGAATCACGCTGAGAATGCCCTGAATCACCTGGGTGCCGAACCAGCCGCCCCGGGTGACGGGGAGGGAGTGAATGGCAAAGCAGAGCCGGGGGATGTACAGGTCGCCCAGCAGCAGCTGCACCAGAACAAAGGCATAGCCAAATTGCAGCAGCACAGTGATTTGGAAGAAATATTGCAGCCCCATCACCGCGTTGGCGTGCATGTTCTGCCCCATATTCACGTTGGCCAGGGTCAGGATCACAAGAATCAGGGTATAGAGAATGCCCACCGGAGCGAAGCGCTTGAAGCCCATGCGGCTGAAGGCGGGATCATAGCACGCTTGTTTTAATTTCATCGTTCACACCTCCCAGTTCATAGATGAAGATTTCCTCCAGGGAAAGGGGCAGCACATCAAAATAGGCGCTTTTCAGGAGCTCTGCCTGGGCGCGCACCTGTTCGCATTCGCCTCGGAGGATGAAGGTATTCAGTCTGCCGGAGCGGCTTTCATGGAGAATGTCAAAGCCGGCGGGAGCTTCCCCCACGATCTGCAGCTTCACCGTACTGCCCTGCATGTCCGCCAGGCTCTTTTCCAGCAGCATTTTTCCATGGTTCATGATGCCCACATGGTCGCACACATCCTCCAGCTCCCGCAGGTTGTGGCTGGAAATCAGCACGGTGGTCTCCTGCTGGGCAACGTCCGCAAGGATCAGGCTCATCACCTGCCGCCGCATCACCGGATCCAGGCCGTCCACCGGCTCGTCCAGGATCATCACCTCCGGGCGGGCGGAGAGGACAAGGTGAAAGGCTGCCTGCTTCTGCATGCCCTTGGAGAAGCGCCGGATGGGGCCTGTGGGCAGGGGGAAGATCTCCTTCAGCTTTTGGTAGCGTTCCTCGTCGAACTGCTCAAACATCCCCCGGTAGAATTTGTGCATGTCCTCTAAGGTGGCGGTGGGGAAGTAGAACACATCGTCGCTGATGTAGCCGATTCGCTCCTTTACCGCCGGGTCATTCCACACCGGCTGGCCGCCTACGGTGACGGAGCCGCTGTCCGGCTGATAGATGCCGGTGAGATGGCGGATGACGGTGGTCTTGCCTGCGCCGTTGGGCCCCACCAGACCGTAAACGGAGCCCTGGGGCACATGCAGGCTCAAATCGTCCAGCGCCTTGAAATCGCCAAAGCTTTTGGTGACGTTTTTCATTTCAAGCATGATTTTCCTCCTGTTCCAGCCTCTTTTGAAGCTCCTGCCGGGTATAGCCCAGCTTAAAAAGCTTCTTGGCGGCTTCATCGAATTGTTGCAGCAGCCGCAGCTCCTGCTTGGGGTCGCCGGTGGGAATGGAGCAGACAAAGCAGCCCTTGCCGGGGACCGTGGCGATCCAGCCCTCCATTTCCAGCTGCCGGTAGGAACGCTGAATGGTGTTGGGATTGATGGACAGCTCCACCGCCAGCTCCCGAACACTGGGAAGCCGGTCGCCCTGCCGCAGAACCCCGGATGTGATCTGCTGCCGCAGACCGTCCATGATCTGCACATAAATGGGCCTGGCATCCCGATAATCCAGATGCAGCATTTGGCTTTCCTCCTTTTTATGAATTAACTGTACTAACCGTACTAGTACAGTTAGTATAACAGTCCATACACTGATTGTCAAGCTCGAAGAGATTAAGGGGTTCTCAAGCTGATCGTGAAATTGTAATTTGCCGCTTTGCCGGATCGAGAACCGGTATGCACATATGGCAATGTCCGATTACTTGGCCCGCAATGCGCCTCGATGCCCCATTGTGCAATCCCTCCGGCTGTTTTACGGGATCCCTGGGCTGCCTGTTGGTTTTTCCGGGAAAACGGTTGCAAAAGCAAAAGAAAGTGCTATAATGTCAAACGTATACGCTTTTTTGAATAAGGAGGGAGAATATGATTTTTGGCAAGCACATCAACCGCTATTACCTGCGCTATTCCCCCCTGCTGCTGATCGGTTTGCTGGCTCTGGGGACGGTGGACTACCTGCAGCTGGTGATCCCGGAGCTGTATCGGATGGTCATCAACGGCATGAATCAGGGAGTCGTATCGGTAAATGGGGCGGAATGCGCCTTCGACATGGCGTTCCTGCTGGATAAAATCTGCATGCCCATGGTTGCCGTGGTGGTGAGCATTGTGTTCTGCCGGTTTCTGTGGCGGGTGACCATCTTTGGGGCGGCCATCCGGGTGGAAACCAACCTGCGGGACAGGATGTTCAGCCACGCCAAGCAGCTCAGCCGGGAATACTATCAGGTGAACAAGGTAGGCGGCCTCATGAGCTTGTTCACCAACGATTTGGACACCGTCCAGGAGTGCTTTGGCTGGGGCTTCATGCAGTTTTTTGACCCTCTGATTCTGGGCACCCTCTCCATTGTGAAAATGTGGCGGATGGATCACCTGCTCACCGCCCTGTCTCTGATTCCCATGGCCCTGCTCTTCGCCTGCGCTTCCATTGTAGGCAAGGAGATGACGAAAAAGTGGGACTACCGGCAGGAGTGCTTCTCACAGCTGTCGGATTTCTCCCAGGAGAGCTTCTCCGGCATCGCGGTGATCAAGGCCTTTGTAAAGGAGGCCGGGGAGCTGATGGCCTTCAAAAAGCTGAACAAGGAAAACGAAGCCGCGAATATCGAATACACCAAAATCTCCGTGCTCATGCGGATCATGGTGGGCTCCTTTGTGGAGAGCGTCATGTGCATCATTCTGGGCTACGGCGGCTACCTGGTACATCAGGGCGTCTTCAACGCCGGTCAGCTCATGGAGTTCATCGGCTATTTCACCGCCATCGTCTGGCCCATTATGGCTGTGTCCGAGCTCATCGACATGACCTCTCGAGGCAAGGCGTCCTTAAAGCGCATCAGTGAGCTTTTGGACGCGGAGATAGATGTGAAAGACGCTCCCGGAGTGACGGAGCTGGAGCATGTAAAAGGCAGCATCGAATTCCGGGATCTGAGCTTCCGCTATCCCGATGGGGAATTCGACGCTTTGGAGCATGTTTCTTTCCAAATCAACCCGGGGGAGAGCATCGGCCTGGTGGGGAAAACCGGCTCCGGAAAGACCACCCTGGTGGATCTGATCCTGCGGACCTACAACGTGCCCGACGGAACCGTGTTCATCGACGGCCAGGATGTGAACAAGGTGAGCATCCGCTCCCTGCGGGAAAACTGCGCCTATGTGCCCCAGGATAATTTCCTGTTTTCCGATACCATCGCCCGGAATATCGCCTTTGGCGAGAAGCACATTGATTCTGAGGCGGTGCGGCGGGCGGCGGTGCTGGCGGATGTGGATGAAAACATCCGAGAGTTCCAGCAGGAGTACGACACCATGCTGGGAGAACGGGGCGTCACCGTTTCCGGCGGTCAGAAGCAGCGGATTTCCATTGCCCGGGCCCTGATGAAGGACGCGCCCATTCTGATTCTGGACGACTCCGTTTCCGCTGTGGATACCAAGACCGAGCGGGCCATCCTGAGCAATCTGCGGGAAACCCGCCGGGGCAAGACCACCATTTTGATCGCCCACCGGATTTCTACCATCGAGCAAATGGATCGGGTGCTGTTCCTTGACAACGGCAGGGTTTCCGGCTTTGCACCCCACGAGGAGCTCTACGCCGCCAATGGGAGCTACCGGAAAATGGTGGATCTGCAGCGGCTGGAAGAGGAAGGAGGCCATGAAGAATGAACGAATTCCTACCCCTGATCATTGCCTGTGCCGTTATCGGGCTGTTCACCCTGGTTTTTGTGGCGGCCTATTTCGTCCTGAAGCGCCATGTCAAGCATTCGGAAAGCGAGCGGCACATGTCGGATGTCTATCTCATCCGGCGGCTGCTGCAGTATGCCAAGCCCTACACCGGACAGTTTATCCTGGTGTTCTTCGTCATGCTGCTGTCCATTGCCTATGATGTGCTCTCCCCCATGCTGCTGGGCAAGGTCCAGGGGCTCATCAAGGTGGAAAATTTCCAGCTTTCCCGGCTCTATGCCATGGTGGCGCTGTACGCGGGGATTCTGATCGTCTCCATGGTGTGCACCTATTTCCAGGCCATGATTTTGCAGTCCGTGGGTCAGAAAATCCTCACCCAGATTCGCCTGGACACCTTTACCCGCATTGAAAGCCTGTCCCATGAGCAGCTGAACCAGATTCCCGTGGGCAAGCTGGTCACCCGGGTGAGCAACGACCCCAATTCCATCAGCTACCTGTTTACCAACATCCTGGTGACCCTGCTGAAAAACACCATGGTCATCATCGGTGTGCTGGGGGCCATGCTGGTGCTGAACTATGCCCTGACTTTGATGGTATTGTGCTTTGTCCCGTTTCTGGTGGTGTTCACCCTGATTTTCCAGCGGTTCAGCCGGGAGGTCCACCGAAAGGTGAACAACACCCGCACCGATGTGAACACCTATCTGTCCGAGAACCTCTCCGGTATGAAGATCACCCAGATTTTCAACCGGGAGGAT
>JAXECZ010000099.1:0-2581 GCA_034104845.1 Faecousia sp.
AGTCGTGTACCAAATGGGGCGCTGCCCCCTTTGGAAACCCCCGCAACAAACAGGTGCTATGCACCCAGCCGGGAGCATAGCGCCGTTTGTTGTCAGCAGCCCGTTTCACGGTCTGCGTGTAGTTCCTTGTAAACTGACCTAATTAACGATAGAGCCTCCTTTATTTCAGCAATAATACGAACTTGCTCGCTTTCAGGCGGAACTGGTATCAGCATGCGCTCAAACTCACCAAACTTCAAACTCTCCACCGTAGTTACAGACTTTACAAGTTCCTTCAGAATATAAGGCTCGAATGCCTTTATTGCATAGTAAAGCCACTGCGATAGAGATAAATCATACAATGTAAAGGCTTTTATATCCTGATTAATTGTACTGTCCACACCGAGTACGCATAAAGGAAGAAGCCTGCGCAAAATGCCACTTCGAGATACAAGGAGCAAGGTGCCAGCAGGGTATATCTGCATCGATTCTGCCGCCAATTCTGTTATATGCATCTCTGAATCGATAATCACTGGACGTTTCATATCCTTAGAGGAAACCCACGGAATTGTACCATTCCAGAACTCTGGGTTCGACATTGAGGGTGTTTTTCCGCTGCTAAACACACCAAACGATGACAAGCGGCTCCAACTCCACGTTTCAGGTAGCTCAAAGGGTATTTCGTCATCAATACAAACAACTTCTGAACCACGCTTTTCATAATGAGAATTATCCCTTCTGAAAATGATGGATTCATGCTTATCACGTTTGATTTTACCAGTCTTAATCAGCCATTCCTTTTCAATACGAATGCGTTCCAGAAGGTTAGATGCAGGCTCATCTGCCGGATTTTGCGGTACAAGTTTACCCTGTACAGCTTGCTGAAGAATAGATTTCCTCAGGCGAGCAGGAAACTCCTCATTTTGAGACATGCGTTCATTTTCAGCTTTTTCATATGCTTCCCACAAAGGCCGCAGTTCACGAATCTTGTTTAGTATTCGAGTCTGCTCTTCTTTGGGTGGAAGGGGGAAAAGCATATTCTGAAATTCATCAAATTTGAGGCTTTCTACAGTAGTGACTGACTTTACATAATCGCGTAGGATTTCAATTTCTTGCCCTTTCAAAAAATAGAGTATTAGTTCAGAAAGAGATGTGTCGAACAATTCGAATGCTTTGATGTCTTGGTTGATTGTTGATTCAATGCCTAAAGTACAAATAGGAAGCAATCTACGCAGTATACCGCTTCTTGCTACCATCAACAACGTGCCAGCCGGATATTTTTTCAACCCGGCTGCACCCTTTTCTGAAAGCATGATTTCGGAAGACGTGATAGTCTCCACCTTCATGTCTTTTGAGGTAACCCACATGGTATCTGTTCCCCATAAGGTCTTATCGGACATTGACGGGGTTTTGCCACTGCTGAAGCAACCCAAATGACACAGCCTGACCCATTCCCACGTATCAGGAATATCAAAAGGTAACTCATCCGCGATTGAGCGCACCTCAGTACCGATTTTCTCATAAGGAGTATTATCAGAATCACCGCCAACACAATACTCGTTTTTCCGATCCGATGGGGTTCGAATCCCCACTCTCCTTCGCTTATCGCCAGAAGGCAGAATCCGATACGCCTTCTGGAATGGAGAGAAAGTGTGACCCAGCAGCAAAAAGAACAGATCTCAACCCTCCGGACAGCTGGTGCCAGCTTCGGCAAGATTGCATCGGCGCTCGGTGTGTCCATTAATACCGTCAAGTCCTATTGTAAACGCAACCCAATATCAGCAGAGGCAGCGCCGGCTCCAAAAACTCCCTCAAATACAGACCGTTGCCCACAGTGCAACGCTATACTCAAGCAGTCCCCCGGGCATCGGCAGAAGCGATTCTGCTCTCCAAAGTGCCGGATGTCATGGTGGTCAGCACATCCGGAGCAGATGGTTCGCAAAAATATGTCCCCGGTTGAGTGCCTCCACTGCGGGAAAGTGTTCCTGCAGAACGGCAACCGTCCGCGGAAGTTCTGCTCCCGGGGATGCTATCTTGCCCATCGTTATGGCCAGGGCGGTGATGCGCATGGCTGATGAAAAGGCGCTCATGTGCTATCAGGCCACCATGCACATTGCCCGCCGGTGGCTGGGTTCAGGCCTGATTACGGAAGAGGCCTACAAGAAATTTGATACAATCACCGCCGAGAAGTTTGGTGTATCCGTCCACAGCATCTGGCGCGACATTAACTTGATAAAGCTGCCGACTGACGGTAATATGCCACCTATGAAAGGGGGTATCTCCAGTGGAACGCACCATTCAAGTGGTTCAGCCGATGAAGCTGGCTGAACGGAAGCTGCTTCGGGTTGCGGCTTATGCACGTGTTTCCTGTGATAAGGATGCCATGCGTCACTCGCTGCAAGCGCAGGTGGATTACTACAAGAAGATGATTACCGACAATCCTGACTGGTCGTTTGCCGGCGTGTATCCAGATGCGTATTATACCGGCACCAGAGATGACAGGCCGCAGTTCGTGCAGCTGATCAAGGACTGCAAGGACGGAAAAATCGACAGAGTCATCACCAAAACCATCAGCCGCTTTGCCCGCAACACGGTCACCCTG
>JAXECZ010000106.1:0-7160 GCA_034104845.1 Faecousia sp.
ATATGACCCAGCTGCCCACCGGCCACAATTTCGACGCAAGCGGCGTTTGCCAGAACGGCTGCGGCACCACCCAGGAGAAGAAGGACGTGTACTGGGATGCCGGTACCGGCCACACCTTTAACGACGGCGAGTATCAGAAGGTCACCAAGCTGACCGTTGGCAAGGATATCCCCAACATGCAGACCCCCAAGGATCCCAATGGCGAATTCCTGGGCTGGTTTATCGATGGCGACTCCACCAAGCCTGTTGACACCACCAAGGCCTATGACGGCACCTGGGACAAGGCGGTCGCTCTGTGGAAGACCACTTCCTACAAGGTCACTTTCTACCGCATCCTGAACAATCAGCTGTCCACTGCCAGCCTGATCACCGAGGTCACCCTGACCCCCGATACCAACCTGGCTCAGTACGTCACCAACTCCGGCCTGCTGGCCAGCGAGAAGGCTACCCATCCCGGCTACTGCCTGAACTTCGATAAGGACTATCCCGTTAAGAAGTATGTGAACGGTGTGTTCTCCCCCCTGTCCACCACCGACACCGCCAAGAACCTGAGAACCGTTTACATCAACCTGACCCCCGAAACCTTTACCCTGAGCCTGAATGCCAACGGCGGCTCCGTGACTCCTTCCAAGATCGAGAACATTGCCTACGGCACCACCGTGAAGCTGCCCCGGCCCACCAAGTCCAAGTCCGTGTTCCAGGGCTGGGTGGACACCGACGGCAATGTGTACACCGATTCTCTGGCCTACACCTATACCTCTGACGCCACCCTCACCGCAATGTGGGACGACGAGGCCTCCGTGCTGCTGCGTATCTTCATCAACGGTGACTTCACCAAGGCGGACCGCATTGTCCAGCTGGACGGCTATGTGGCCGGCAGCAAGGTTCTGCGGCTGGTCTCCGATGGCTCCGGCACCCCTGATGTGACCAGCATCATCAGAAAGTACTACACCGCCAGCACCAGCGCGGGCCTGAGCGTGCGCGGCCTGTTCAAGAGCGAGGCCGACTGGGAGAGCTTCAAGGCCAACCAGAGCATGTCCGGCGATCCCGTGGTCACTGTTGAGAACAACAGCGTGATCAGCGTCATGGTCTACAATGCCAAGGCCGGTCAGACCATTGTCAGCGGCGGCGAGAACAACAACGCTGCCTCCGGTCTGCCCAACACCGTGCCTAACAACGGCAACGCCTACTGGGTCGTCACCGGCAAGACCACCGGCTACTGGGTCTACACCAGCGGCAACACCGTTCCTCAGGGCGCTTACTGGCTGAATCTGGGCAACGGCAATGGCTACTATGTCTACGATCCCAACAATTACCTGAATGGTTCCACCGTTGTGACCGTTCCCACCTACATCTATGTGGGCTCCAACCCCAAGACCGGCGACACCGCGAAGATTGAAATCGCCGCCGCCATTATGGTCCTGGCTGCCGCAGCACTGGTCACTGTGATTGCCCTGCGGAAGAAGAAGTCCGTGTAATTCCCAATTGACAAAGCCTCCCCGATTTTTCGGGGAGGTTTTTCTTTTTCACTTGCTATTGAAATGGGAATGGGGTATAATGTTCCACGGTATGACTGCGAAAGACAGCGGAAAGAGAGAGTAAGGAAAATGGTGAAAAACGGCTTCGACAACGAGAAATATCTGCAAACCCAATCCCAGCATATCCAGGAGCGCATTGCCCAGTTCGGCGGCAAGCTCTATCTGGAATTCGGCGGCAAGCTCTATGACGACAACCATGCCTCCCGGGTGCTCCCAGGGTTCCAGCCGGACAGCAAGCTGCGGATGCTGCTGCAATTAAAGGATCAGGTGGAAATGGTCATTGCCATCAACGCCGACGACATCGAAAAGAACAAAATCCGGGGGGATCTGGGCATCACCTACGACCGGGATGTGATTCGGCTCATTGGCATCTTCCGGGACTTCGGCCTCTATGTTTCCAGCGTGGTGCTCACCCGGTTCCACGGGCAGACCCTGGCCAAGGCCTTCCAGTCCCGGCTGGAGGGAATGGGCATCCGGGTCTACCATCACTACAGCATCCAGGGCTACCCCAGCAACACCGCCTTTGTGGTGAGCGAAGAGGGCTTCGGAAAAAACGAATACATCGAAACCACCCGCTCCCTGGTGGTGGTCACTGCTCCCGGCCCCGGCAGCGGCAAGCTGGCCACCTGCCTGAGTCAGGTGTACCATGAGCATAAGCGGGGCATCCAGGCGGGCTATGCCAAGTTTGAGACCTTTCCCATTTGGAATATCCCTTTGAATCATCCCGTGAACCTGGCCTACGAGGCGGCCACGGCGGATCTGAACGATGTGAACATGATCGACCCCTTCCACCTGGAGGCCTACGGGCAGACCACGGTGAACTACAACCGGGATGTGGAGGCATTCCCTGTTTTGGAGGCGCTGTTTGAGAAGATCATGGGCGCCTGCCCCTATAAGTCCCCCACGGATATGGGGGTGAACATGGCGGGCAACTGCATTTTTGATGACGAGGCGGTGAAGTACGCCTCCCGGCAGGAGATCATCCGCCGCTGCTATGTGGCTGCCTGCGACCTGAAGCAGGGCAAGTGCGCCGAAGAGGTGGTTCGCAAGCTGGAGCTTTTGATGCGGAAGGCGAATGTCACACCGGAGGAACGCACCACCGTGGCCCCGGCCCTGGAAAGAGAGGCCCAGACCGGGGATGCCGCCGCCGCCATGGAGCTGCCGGATGGAACCATCGTCACCGGACGAACCACCGACCTTTTGGGCGCTTCCTCCGCGCTGCTGCTGAACGCCCTGAAAGCCCTGAGCAATCTGCCGGATGAAATGCACCTCATGTCCCCGGTGGTTCTGGATCCCATTCAGCATTTAAAGGTGGATCACCTGGGCAACCGGAACCCCCGGCTCCACACCGACGAAACGCTTATCGCCCTGTCCATCTGCGCTGCCACCAATCCCCTGGCGGAGCTGGCCATGGAGCAGCTGGGCAAGCTCAAGGGCTGTGAGGTCCATTCCTCCGTGATCCTCTCCCCGGTGGATGAAAAGGTGTTCAAGCGCCTGGGAGTCAACCTCACCTGCGAGCCAAAATACAGCGCCTGAAATCAACGAAGCTCCCCAAAAACGGGAGCTTCGTTTTGTGTTCGGATCGGGATGGGAAAAATCAGGCTCCGGCAGCTCAGGCTCTCCCATTGGGCACGGGCTGGCCCTTTGCCAATTTCACCACCACGCCGGACAGCAGGAACAGGGCGATCAGGTTGGGGATGGCCATGAGCCCGTTAAAGGTCTCGGCAATGTCCCACAGCAGACCCAAATCGATGGTGGCGCCCACAATGGAAACCAGGGAGTAGGCCACCAGGAAAGGCTTCACCGCCTTGGCGTGAAAGAGGAACTCCACACAGCGGGAGCCGTACAGGCCCCAGCCGATGATGGTGGAAAAGGCGAAGCAGCACATGGATACCGCCGTGAATACCGACACCCAGCTGCCGTAGGTGGAGGTAAAGCCGGAGATGGTCAGCTCCGCGCCGGCGGCCTGGCCATAAGCCACCTCCACGCCGCTGCAAAGAATCACCAGGGCGGTCATGGTGCAGATGACGATGGTGTCCATAAACACCTCGAAGATGCCGAAATAGCCCTGCTGCACCGCATCGTCGGTGTCGGAGCAGGCGTGGGCGATGGAACCGGTACCCAGGCCCGCCTCGTTGGAGAAGATGCCCCGGGATACGCCCTTTTTCAGGCTGAGGAACATGGAGCCGATGATGCCGCCGGTGGCTGCTCTGGGGGTAAAAGCGCCCTCAAAAATCATGGCGAACACCCCCGGCACCCTGCGGAAATTGACGGCGATGATGCCCAGAGCCAGAAGAATGTACAGCAGCGCCATAAAGGGCACCAGCCTTTCCGCCACCTGGCCGATGCGCTTGATGCCGCCCAGCAGTACCACCGCCACCAGAATGGCAATGATGATGCCCACCATCAGCTTCATGATGGAGGCCTGGTCAGCGTTGATCAGCTGGAAGCTTTCCAGAGCCGTGTTGATGGAGGCGACGATGGTGTTCACCTGAGTGGCGTTGCCGGTGCCGAACACGGTGAGCACCCCAAAGAGGGCATACAGGCTTGCCAGCCAGGTCCATTTCTTACCCAGGCCGTTTTTGATGTAATACATGGGGCCGCCGATGTATTCCCCCTGGGCGTTTTTCTCCCGGTAGTGGATGGCCAGCACCACCTCGGAGAATTTGGTGCACATGCCCAAAAAGGCGGAGCACCACATCCAGAAGACCGCACCTGGGCCGCCAATGGCCACGGCCCCCGCCACACCGGCAATGTTGCCCGTGCCCACCGTGCCCGCCAGAGCGGTACACACAGCCTGGAACGGGCTGATGGAGCCCTCCTTGGCCTGTTTCCGTTCAAACACCTTGCCCAGGGTGCAGTGCATGGCCTCCTTGAATTTCCGCACCTGGACGCAGCGGGTTCGCAGGGTCAGCAGCAAGCCCACGCCCACAATGCAGATGATGGCGGGCACACCCCAGATGAAGCTATTCACAGCGCCGTTGATTCGCGTGATCCATTCGATCATAATCTATCCTCTTTCTTTCCTGCCCGCCGGGGAACGTTGCTATGCGGACGATTTCTTCCGGTTTATGCGTTTTGAAAGGCTTTCTTGGCGTTTTCCACCACTTCAATGACCTTGTCGCACCATTCATCGAATTCCGGATCCTCTTTTTGCAGCTCCGGGTGGGCCATGATGTTTTCAATGGTGTCCCGGATGCCCTGCTCAAAGCGGACGGTGGGCACAAAATCCGGCACGGCCCGCTTCAGCTTGGAATTGTCAAACACCACGGAATTGGCCTTGTCGCCGATGAGGCTGCCCAGCAGGTCGTATTTGCCGGTGGCGGCCAGAAACTCGGAGCTCACATGATAGGCTTTCAGCTCCACCCCCAGCACCCGGGCGATGGTGCTGTAAATCTGGTTCCAGGTCAGGGTTTCGTCGTTTGTGATCTGGAAGGCCTCGCCGATGGCATGGGGATTGCCCATGAGGCCCACATAGCCCTTGGCAAAGTCAGAGTTGTGGGTCATGGTCCAAAGGGAGGTGCCGTCTCCGTGGATGATCACCGGCTTGCCCTGGAGCATCCGCAGGATAACCTGGTAGCTGCCCTTGTCGCCGTGGACGCCAAGGGGCATATTCCGGTTGTCGTAGGTGTGGCTGGGCCGGATGATGGTCACAGGGAACTGACGCTCCCGGTAGGCTTTCATCAGCACCTCCTCGCAGGCGATCTTGTTCCGGGAGTATTCCCAATAGGGATTGGCCAACGCGGTGCCCTCGGTGATGCGGTAGTCCATGGCCGGCTTGTGGTAGGCGGAGGCGGAGCTGATGTAGAGATACTGGTTTGTTTTCCCCTCAAACAGCCGAATGTCCCGCTCCACCTGCTCCGGCAGAAAGCCAATGAACTGCCCAACGCAGTCAAAATGCCGCCCCTGGAGGATCTGGGCCACGGCCTGCTCGTCGGAAATGTCCGCCTGGATCCAGTGAACTCCCTGGGGAGCCTCTGCTTTTCGCGTTCCCCGGTTCAGCAGATGAACCTCCCAGCCTTTTTCCACCAGCAGACGGGTGATGGCCATGCTGATGGTGCCGGTGCCGCCGATCAATAATGCGTTCATACAACACACTCCTGTCTTTTTTGTATGGATGTATGAATCTATGTTACCAGAAACACCGACTTGCGTCAAATAAAACTTTGCAATTCGGGACGGGGAATGCTATAATGGAGCAAAAAGGAGGGGTAGAATGAAACCGGAAATCCTACTGGATATGCTGCACACCGCCGAAAAGCTGAAGGACACCACCCGACACTGTTATACCTCCGGCGGACGGCATGAGAGTGTGGCAGAGCACAGCTGGCGGTTGGCTTTGATGGCCTTTTGGATGCAGGATGAATTCCCGGAGCTGGACATGGATCGGGTGATCCGCATGTGCCTGATTCATGACCTGGGAGAGTGCTTCACCGGGGACATTCCCGTGTTCCAGAAAACCCAGGAAAATGAAGCCAGAGAGGACGCACTGCTGAAGCAATGGGTGGATTCTCTGCCGGAGAGCATTGCAGGCCAGATGCGCTCGCTCTACCAGGAGATGAATGACCGAACCACCCAGGAGGCCAAGCTGTACAAGGCTCTGGACGGTTTGGAGGCGCTGATCTCCCACAATGAGTCGGATATCTCCACCTGGCAGCCCAATGAGTATGCGCTTCAGCAAAGCTATGCCTGGGACAGAGTGGCGTTCAGTCCCTATCTCATGGCCCTGCGGGAGCGGATTTGCCAGGACAGTTTGGAGAAGATCCGGCAGGCACAAGGGGATAAGGCTTAATAATGGATTATCCACAGATTATCAACAGGAATTCCACAAATCTTTACACAGCTGGCAGTCTGACAGGCGATGCTCTGGAATAGCCAAAATATTTGGATTTCAGCAGCATATCCAGGGCGTTTTGGCGCTTTTTGTTGAATTCTGTTTCCAAATTCGCCGCAAGCTGGGAATCGGTGGGGATCGGCTTCCTCGCGGGCGCGCACGTCTCTTCCGTTTTTAACCTATCCTGAGCTAGATTAACCTGAATTAACCTATTTTTTCCTAAACTAACCTGGGTTAACCGGCTGTCACCCAAAAAACAACCATCCGGTTGACAGATGGTTTCCCGGGTTTCCGGCGCTTCTGGGATAGCTTCCGGTGCTTCTGTGACTTCTTCCGGCTCTTCTACGCTGCTTTCCGCCTGGACTGCTTCCGGCTGGGGCACGGGAGGGGCCGGTTCCTTTTTTTCCACTGGCTCCTCCGTTACTGCCGCACCCAATTGGGGGAACTGGGTCAGATACCGGCTGGGGGTGTAGCGATCCTTACGGATGAGGTTGTTTTCCTGCCATCCGTTGATGTGGATGACCAGATCATCCCAGTCCAGGATGGTGATGAAGCCCTTGTCGGACAGCTCCATCAGGGTCTCCTCCGTGGAACCGGTGGCCAGTATCCGGACATAGGCCTCCGCAAAGCCGTCGTCATCCGCCTCCATGCCCAGGTCGTAGTACAGAGCCCTGGCCTGGGGACTGAGCCGTAAAAACCGTCCGCTGCCGGTGATGGAACGGGAGAACATTCTTCGATTTGCCATGGCGCTTGCTTCCTTTCTCGCTTGTTTGTTTGATTATAGTATA
>JAXECZ010000121.1:0-42921 GCA_034104845.1 Faecousia sp.
TCCTTATTGCTTTTGCGTGCCCGTTCAATCTCACTGATTTGTTCTTCGCTAAATTTATATCTGGAAGCCATATTTATCACCCAGATATACTATACCACATCGTTGCAAATATTTAAACTGTTTTATTAAGATTTAGTATTAGATGGGAGTCTGGAATCCTTTTGTCTCTCCAGCAGAATGTTGTATCCCTGATCAATCGTCTCATCAGGAAAGAAGTTATCCTGGCTAAGAAGCGTTCCTGAGCCAAGCATTTCCTTAGCAAGATCCACACTCACACGAATCACGCAGGAAATATTAGCATTAAAATTGTAATTTGTATCTTTACCTCTAACCACCCAACCATGCTGAGAGCATGGCCGAAGAAAATTTGAAGGAAGTGCCTTTCTCAAGTCTATTGTGTATGTCTTTTCTCCCATGTAAACACCATGGTAGCTAGATGCATTTGTATCAGCAACATACAGAAACAAGAATAGATGGTCGGTATTTTCTATGCAGTCAATCGAATCGTTGTATTTTTTTATTTCGGCACAATTCTCTTCCCAGAGTTTATGATCTACCCCAAACTTCTTCGCCCGGTTTCTTCTCACCAATTCCTCATAGGAAACAGGCGCAAGCTTTGCATGTTCCTTCAATTCCATTAATTTATTGTCATCTAATACTGTCGATTCAAATGTGGGTTCCACTGGAAGCGGCCTTTTCTTCATATAATCGCTCTGCGTAATATATTCACCTTTTTCTCCACAGCACATGTTATTACGCAGTAAGTACCGATAGTTAGCCCTATCCCACTCGTATAACCCAAACCATAATGCAGTCCAATGATTATCCACGAAATCAACACAATAAGTTGTGGCTCCATAATGCTGAAGAACAGCTTCAATAATAAGTTTTTGGAACAGTGTCCACCCCTCAACCTCCGGTTTCTTCAAGCCAAAAAACTTTAAAAGTGCGTTTTCTCCAATTATTGCGTCAGTTGACTCTTTGAGTCGAGCAACATTTTCTTTTTCTTTTTTCAAGTCATGTTTTATGCTAGGTGCAACATGCTCATAAAGTTTGCATTGACCACGATATAGGACCGTGCCCTTTCCTGCATTAATATGTTTAACATATCCAACCAATTGATTCAGCGAATGCATATTGGGAACATCATAAATCGGAATCGGTGTGCTTCCCCATGTACCAACAAATAATGCCCCTTGAAAGTCTGTAGCTTTGGGATATTCTATCATACCGTACCTTTCCATTTCTTTGTTTATAGCTATACATTTTTTGAGCCTGAATTCCACATCGCATATGCTTTCAACGCTGCCACATCACGGGCTTTGAAATCCCCGCTCATTGATCAATCATCAAACCGATGACCAAAACTGGAATTTGCAGCATTCAACCATTGGACACTGTTTTTTGTTTCTCATATTTTTCTTCCATTTCTTTCGTATCTGTATGAAGCAGTTCCAGCGCCCGTGTCTGGATGCAGGAGAGCTTCATTTGATCCGTATCTGCAAACTCGCGTTTGATCCTCGCAGAAGCGATCGCATGAGGATCGTTCGTTTTTCTTTCATCCGCTTCCGATAAAAGCTTTTGCAGCAATCCCAAATCGCGGGAGTAATGGAGCTCCACAAGTTTTGCCCTGTATTCCAGCTCCGCGGGGGTGATTCCCGGGAATTGTTTCATATCTACGGTATGCTGTGCTTCGTGCTTCAGAAGAGAAACGAGAAATCGCTCGCTTTCAAAATCATAGGCCTGCTCAATGCAGTTGATCGTGCCATCGGGCGAAGCCCAGCCGCCTGTACCGTACCTGCCGAAGGTCAGATAATCCATCCAACTGCGAAATACAAAGCCCTCCAGAATGTTGACAGTATATTCCGCCGTTCCGCCCGGCAGCTCTACGCTGTAAACGGTAGGTACGGTATCCTTCCAGACATAGGGGCCGTAATAGCCCTGGGTTTTCCCAAAAAGCGCATGATAGCCCTTCGCTTCAAACACCGATTGAAGCTGCTCAGTCAGAAGCTCTTCCTCTGCATCCAGCATATCCAGCAGGGCTTTTAACTGCTTTCGCAGCTTGTCAGCGGCTTCTTCTTCGGGTAAACCGCAATAAAAAACATCCCGATAATACACCTGATACTGTAGCAGTATTTGGTTAAGAAAATCCGGCACATCATAGGTGCGGTATTCGCAGTTTTCAAAAATAGCGATGTATGCTGGGAGAATGTCCCCAAATTCCTCGCGTTCACGCATATAAGCAATGGCGCCTTTCATGTCGCCATTTATGAAAAAGTCCTGGATTTGCATGGCTGTTTCGTCACTCCTTCCATGATTCGCATTCTACAGCCGATTAAGAAAGCAAAGTCACTGTTTCCTGAGCCGAGCCAAAGCTGCTTGTCCACTCTGCAAATTCCAGTTTACCGACCAGTTTTCAGTACGAAAACCAGCGGTCTTAGCACTTTTCAGCTCCGGTGCAGCACTAATATTCCGTTGCAATATCCGCTTCGGAGATATCATAACTCTCCAGAAACTCCTTCAGATCGCCGTCATTGCGGACCAGCAGAACAGCACTGAATTTTCCTGTGTGGATATTTTTAAACCCAGCTACCTGCTCTCCGGTGCAGATGCTCGACCGGATTACCGGTTTCAGGTTTTCCCGGTCATAGGTGCACTTTTTCACTTTCCTTCTGAACATCGGTATCCCCTTTCAGAATTCGACCGTCTCAGGTGCGGCAGTGAAAGAATAGAAAGTTGCGGTTGCATTCTTGAAGTAGAATACCTGCGTGTTACCGTCGTTTTCGTCGTACATCTTCCGCAGACTGGGATAGGCATCCAGCATGGACTTCCGGGCTTCCACACGGTCATCCTCCACCAGCTCGCCTGCGATACGCACCCATGTACTATGGTGGAAAGCGCAGATTTCAGCCTTGGGATTTGACATCAGCTGCTTGGAGACGGGTTTCATTTTGCCCGTCTGGATGTACAGTCTGCCCTCAAAAATGTGGGCGGTGCCAAAGGGATGAACCCGGGGCTGGTCACCCTCGACAGTTGCCAGATAGTAGGTTCCGGCGTCTTTCAGAAATTTGCATACACGTTCCATCATATTACCCTCCGTTGACAATTTGAACTTTTCCTTATATGATACTCTAAAGCATTTCTTTTGTAAAGCCAACAGGGAGACAGAAATATGGAAAAATTCGCCGTTATCGACACAGAAACCAATTGGGCAGATCAGGTCATGTCCATCGGCACCGTGATCGCGGATGCGGACACGTTCCAGCCAATCGACTCCAAATATCATATTTTGCCTGTGGAGTGTGAGATAGGCGGTATGTACTATGACACACTGTTCCTGGACACGCCGGCAGAGCCCATTCTCTGCACCCGGGCTGAAGCGATTGCAGCGCTATGTTCCTGGTTCCGGCAGTACAACGTCCACTCCATCTTTGCCTACAATGCCTGCTTCGACCGCAATCACCTGCCGGAGCTGGGAGGCTTTGCTTGGTACGACATCATGCGCCTTGCCGCCTACCGCCAGCACAACCCCAAAATCCCCACCTGTGCCGACTGCTACAGCACCGGACGTATGAAGCGGGGTTACGGCGTCGAGTCCATGCTCCGTCTGCTCTCCGGGAACGATACATACCAGGAAACCCATAATGCGCTGTTCGATGCCCTGGACGAGCTGGAAATCGTCCGGCTGCTTGGGCGCAGAATCCACGAATATATCCTGCTATAAACACTTGTGGGGTGACAAGGCCGTCACCCCACATTCATATTTGATCGGTCGTGCGGAAGTCCCTCACGCATATCGAGCAAGGCCACATTGTTGTCACCTCGTATTATGGATGTCTCAGGATTTTCTCCATTGGCTTCCCCTTTGCCAGTTCGTCCACCAGCTTGTCCAAATACCGAATCTCCTGCATCAATGGGTCCTCGATGGTCTCCACCTTCACGCCGCAGACAGAGCCTTTGATCTGCTTTCTGGCAGGGTTCAGCGCCGGGGCCTGGCGGAAGAAGTCGCCGTAGGTCATTTCCGAAACCAGCAGTTCTTCCAGCTGTTTATCTGTATACCCCGTCAGCCATGCGGTAACCGCAAGCACCTCGTCACGGGTGCGCCCTTTCCGCTCCGCTTTCGCAATCAGCATGGGGTACACCTTGGCAAAGGACATAGAAAATACTTTCTCATTGGTCATTTCCGTCTTCCCTCACTTTTTTCATTACAAAGTTCGTCAGCAGGATACCTCTTCGCTCCACCTGCTGCACTTTGACAACGGTGTATCCCCGCTTTTCAAAGAACGGTCTTGCCGTGATGGATGCGTGGGTGGAAAATTCTGCGGCTTTGGTATTTTGCTCCAATGCATCACAAATCGCCGTTGCCACACCCCGGCGTTGGTAATCCTTATGTACATAGAGCCTGTCCAGATAGCCGGTTTCATCCATGTCGCCGAAACCGACGATCTGACCGTCCATCTCCGCCACCACTGTGTTGTGCGCCTGAAAGGATTTGTTCCAAGCTTCCAAATTCACCTCGCCTGTCGCCCAGGCATCCAGCTGCTCCCGGGAGTAATCTTTGGCATTCACGGTATGGACAGTGTCATAGAAAAGCCGTGCCAATTCCGTGCAATCTGTTTTGCAATAGTCCCGAAGTGTCATTTCTTACTCCTTATCGCTTACTGGCAGAAAAGTCCGCCGCCTCCTGAATCCAGCCCAGCAGTTCTTCGTCGATTTCATCAGGCGATCCCACCATCACATGATGGGTCCACCGGCCAGGGTAGGCTTCCGTGGCTACATCAATTCTGGGAGATTCCTTGCGGTAGCCCAAGCCGAATGTGACCGTCAGCCAGACCGCCGGACGGTCTTTTGCTTTCCGGCAGGGATTGAACGATGCGAAGGCAAAGCCCCGCTTGTTGGCAAAGGTTATTTGCGTTTTGGCCACCTTGATTTTCACATCGGGAATCCGGGATAGTATCGCATTTGTCAGTCGTTCATAGAGCGGCAGCGCATCCATATGTTCCCCGAAAAAGAATAAAATATCGTTGTCCATTACCGTTCTCCCGTTAAAGCCTTTTCTGCAATATTCTTTTCCCAACTCTAAATCGGGGTAGATTATCCGCTCTGCAAAATTGGAATTTGCAGGTTTCCTCTGCACCCGTAGGGGTCGATGCCCCAAGGGATTGATCGGGATTTCTTCGTGGTTTCATCCCCTGATAAACTTCCGAATATTCCTTTCCTCTGCTGTAGGGTTCAATTTCAAGATTTGCTGGTGGATCTTCTCATAGCTTTCATCTGCATCCAGCGCTGGGATTTCAAAATCACGCTCGACCCAAAAATGTTCCACTGTGGTAAACACGGTGCTATTCCAGCCGTACTCGATGCCGTATTTGTTTTTCTTCTGCTGACGGCCGGTCATGGTGATGAAGAAACCCATTTGAAGCTCCACCATTGCCTTGTCAAACTGGGCCTTGTCCTCCTTGCCGAAACCACCCAAGGCCTTGAGCTCATGGAGCGCCACTTCGCCAGCCGAAACGATTTCGTAAATCCGCTTTGCCATGTGGCTGATGTTGCCCAGGGCATAGGCTTCTTCAAAGGATGCCCCATTTCTGCGGACAGCGTAAAAATAGGGATACCAATCCCTTGTAATGAATCCGCTGGTTTTGAAGAACACCTTGGAATACGCAATATCCCGGCGCTCCTCCAGTACCCGCATTCGCCATTCCCAGGGGTCAACCTCTGGATCGCCGCAGTGCCACTTCACTGGAGTGTCCAGCATGTCCTGATTTGTCCAGTCATAGTCGATTAGTGCGAATATGCCTTTTGCATTGCCGCCGCCCATAGAAAAGCCGCAGCGATTCAACGCATTACAGAAATCCTCAAAATTTTGAATCATCGAAGTTTCTCCCGTCTCATACAAGTGCAGAAAACTGGCCATTGAAAAACACCTGTTTTTTCGATATACTTTCATCAGCTGGAAGTTGCTGCACCAAATAGCCAAAAATGGCCATTGGAAGCAGAACAAAGGGAAAGGAATGGATAGAATGATGCAAACTGAAACATTTGAATTTGCGGGATACAACCGGCAAAAGCTCCCCGCTACGATCTGGCTGCCGGAGCAGGAACCAAAATGTATTTTGCAGATTGCCCATGGCATGACGGAGCACATTGGGCGCTACACTGCACTGGCCCAGGCCCTGACCGGGCATGGCGTTGCTGTAGCAGGCTTTGATCTCAGGGGCCATGGCCGGAATCCCGGTGACCCCAATGTTGCCTCCTTTGGGGAGGGCGGCTGGGAAGCGTCTATCGAGGACATGCACCTGTTTTTTGACATTCTGGCAGAGCGCTTCCCCATAATTCCCCACTACATGCTGGGTTTTTCACTGGGTTCCTTTCTTTTGCGGGAGTACCTGGGCCGTTATCCCCAAAATGTGGCAGGCGCTGCCATTCTGGGAACCGGCTATCAGCCCGGGCCGGTGCTTTCTGTCATGATGGCAATTGTGAAAAGCCAGATCAAGAAGGCCGGCTTTGACGGCACCACCGACTTGGTCCGGCAGCTTTCTTTTGAAAACTACAATCAGAAATTCAAGCCCAACCGGACCATAGCGGATTGGCTCTGTGCCGACAACACGGAGCTTGATGCGTACCTTGCCGATCCCTTGTGCCGCAAGAATATCTCGGCGGGTCTATTCTGGCAGCTTTTGGGCTCCATGAAGCGCACCGGCAGCAAAAACGCCTATCAGGGCTGGAACAAGGCCACGCCCATTCTGCTGCTTTCCGGTCAGGATGACCCTGTGGGCGATTCCGGCAAGGGCGTGCTGGCCGTCAAGCAGCGCATGGAGAAAGCGGGCATTGGCAGCGTTACCGTGGAGCTGCTTACCCATGCCAGGCACGATTTGCTCCACGAGGAATCCACCGCCGCAGCCGATGCCAGAAACACGCTGATTGGCTGGCTGGAACACACCCTGAGGTAGCCTGCCAAGCCCTTGATTCTTTCATTCTTAGACGGTGGTGATTTGATGCGGATTCTATGTTTCGGAGACTCCAACACCTACGGCTTCGACCCCAGAGGCTTCTTTGGTGACCGATATCCGTCGGAGGACCGTTGGGTAGACATTCTGGCAAGGAAAACCGGGTGGGAACTCATCAATGCCGGAGTCAACGGCAGAGAGATTCCACGGGATTTTAACCCGCTTTCATTGCTTTCCAGGCACGCCCCTGTGGATGTTTTTCTTGTGATGCTGGGCACCAATGACCTGCTGCAGGGCGCGTCCCCATCGGAAATCGCCGCCCGGATGGATGCGTTTCTGAGCCGACTTTCCCCGCACTGCAAAAATATCCTGCTGGTGGCCCCGCCGCCCATGAAGCGGGGGAGCTGGGTTTCCAATGGCGAACTGGCCGCCGCATCCATCCGGCTTGGAGAGGAATACAAGGCATTGGCACAGAAGCGGAAAATCCCCTTTGCCGACACCCGGGGCTGGAATATCGATCTGACCTTCGACGGCGTTCATTTTACGGAAGCCGGGCACCATCGGTTCGCAGAAAAACTATGCGAACGCTTTCACGCTTTCTGATCGAATCATTTTTTACATGGCAAGCGCTGCGGTTAAAGCCAGATCATCTTCGTCGCCACGTTTTCGCAGAAGGTTTTATCGTGTTCCACAAACAAAATCGTGGGCTGAAACTGCAGCAGCAGTTCCTCGATCTGCATCCGGGAGATGACGTCGATATAGTTCATGGGCTCGTCCCAGATGTGCAGGTGGGCCGGCTCACAGATGGACTTCGCCAGGAGCACCTTTTTCTTCTGCCCGGCGCTTAAATTGGACATATCCTTTTCCATCTGCGCTTTTGGAACGTCCAGCTTTGCCAGCATGGCAAGGAACAGGCTTTCGTCAATCCCGCTGTCCCGGGCGAAATCGGAGAGACTGCCCCGCAGGTTGGAGGTGTCCTGACTGACATAGGAGATTTGCAGCCCGTTCCCCCGCCAGAATTCCCCGGTATAGGGAATCTCCTGACCGCAGATCAGCTTGAGGATGCTGCTCTTGCCGGAGCCATTGGCGCCCTGCAAAACCGTTCGATCTCCCTGCCGGATGGTGAAACTGATATGCTCGCAAACCGGCTCCTTCCCATAGGCAACGGAAACATCCCTCAGTTCCACCATTCTGTCGGTGTGAAACGGGGTCTGAAAGATTTTCAGGGCGTCGCTGCGCTCGATGTTTTTCAGCAGCTTGGATTTTTCTTCAATGGCGGCGGATTGCCGCTGCTCAATTGCTTTCGCGCGGGCCATTGTCTTTTTGGCCTTTGCCCCCTGCAACGGACGCCAGCCCTTTATATTATCCACATCCATTGGCCCACTGCGAAGCTTTCTCCGCTCAGCAGCATCGGACCAGCCTGCTTTCTCCCGGGCGGTTTCCTCCAGCCGGGAAATCTCCTTTTTCAGCTTTTCGTTCTCCGCCCGCTCGAAATCGTCCTGCCGCTGCTTATTCTCCATCCAAGTGGAAAAATTGCCCCTGCAAACCTGGATATCCGATTTGTTGATGGACAGAATATGGTCCACGCACCCATCCAGGAATGCCCGGTCGTGGGATACCAGAATGAAGCCCTTTTTGCCGCTTAAATACCGGCTCACCAGCTCCCGGCCCCGGATGTCCAGATGGTTCGTGGGCTCGTCAATGAGCAGGAAATTGTTCTCCTTGGAAAACAGGACCGCCAGCTGCAGCTTCGTCTGTTCCCCGTTGCTTAAGGTGCCATAGGGGCGGTACAGCACCTCATCATCCAGCTGCAGCTTCGCCATCTCCCGCTGCACCCGCCAGTATTCATAGTCCGGATACATGGCTTCCACCGCATCCACGGCCAGAATGCTCTTATCCTGCACAGAATACGGGAAATAAGAAAATTCCACCGAGGCGGATATGCTCCCCCGGTACTCATACTTTCCCAGAAGCAGATTCAGAAAGGTGGTCTTCCCCCGTCCGTTTCTGCCGGTAAAGCCCAGGCGCCAGTTGGTGTCGATCTGGAAGCTGACATTCTCAAAAATGTTCTCGTAGCTGCCGCCATAGGCAAAGGTCAAATTGGAAACTTGAATCAAAGACATCGTGTGCCCTCCAAAAAAGATATTGGCCGCAGGAAAGCATCCCGCAGCCAACTTACGGCCGCTGCTCCCCTTTGGGCGCAGCAACACCATGTCAGTTGATTCGGCGCAACGCTTCCTGCTTCAGGGCATAGCAAAGCCAAGCGGACATTGTGCCGCTTTTCGTATGCCCAAATAATCAGCAAGAAGTATCGCGCATCCTTTCAACTCCAATCTCTATCAAGTTTCTTGAGTATATCAGAAAAAGAAGCCTTTTGCAAGAGGTTTTTTCACTTCGCTGCCCCGGTCCGGAAAAAACATTCGTCACCCATTGCTAGCAACCGCCATAGAGTAGCCTGATAAGCCATTAGGAGGTTACCACTATGAAACTACAGCGCCATGCCCGCGGGGAGAACATATCGCCGGAGCAATTTGAAGCAATTGCCGTTCGGGTGTCCATGGTCAGCATCATCGGAAACACCGTCCTCTCTCTGCTGAAAATGCTTGCCGGGATTCTGGCCCACTCCGGGGCCATGATCAGTGATGCCGTCCATTCCGCGTCGGATGTATTCAGCAGCGTGATTGTGATCATCGGTGTAAAAATCTCCGCAAAGGACTCGGACAAAGAGCACCCCTATGGCCACGAGCGGTTTGAATGCGTGGCCGCCATCCTTTTAGCAGGCATCCTGCTGGTTACGGCACTGTTCATCGGGCACACCGCACTGGAGCATATCACCGGCGGCAGCAGCAAATCCCTGGCCATTCCGGGGCTGTCTGCTTTGCTGGCAGCCATCCTTTCTATCGTCGTAAAAGAGGCGATGTACTGGTATACCCGCTTCTACGCCAAATGGCTGGATTCCGGTGCCCTGATGGCCGATGCCTGGCATCACCGCAGCGACGCTCTGTCCTCCGTCGGCGCGCTGATTGGAATTGCAGGCGCGAGAATGGGGTATCCTGTATTGGACCCCATTGCAAGCCTGGTGATCTGTGCTTTCATTTTGAAGGCGGCCTGCGATGTCTTTCGGGATGCCATCCGGAAAATGGTTGACCATGCCTGTGACGACAAAATGGAGCGGGCTCTTCTGTGCTGCGCCGCGGCGCAGTCCGGCGTCATGGGTGTGGATGAGATTCACACCCGGATTTTTGGAAACAAAATCTATGCGGATATTGAAATCCAGGCGGATAGCCAAATCACTCTTGCGGAAAGCCATGCCATTGCCAGGCAGGTACACAACGCCATTGAAGCCCAATTTCCAAAGGTGAAGCATATCCTGGTTTCCGTGAATCCCGTGCCGGCGGAAGCGGAAAATACCCGCGAACGGCATCCGGCTCAGATTAAAATGCCGCTGCAATGATCGATTTCGTGCTGGATAATCTGGGCCGTCCAACCGGTAAAGGTTTTGAGCCGGATTTGGAAATCCGTGGTTTGGTACTTCACCTTGATTTTCCGGAACCGCTTTGCCTTTCTCGGTTCGCCCAGCAGGGAGACGCAGCTCTCCATCGCCTCGTAGGATTCACTGGCCTTTACAATCACCGGGTTCAGCATCACCATGTAGGCGCCCTCGTTGTCAAAGGCGATGATGTTCTTGTACACGCCGATCATATTGGCGGCCATGCCCACGCAGGTTTCCCGGTGGGCTGATAGGGTGTCCAGCAAATCCTGGGCAGTCTGCAAATCCTCCCGGGCAGCCGGTTCGGACTTCCGGGCCAGGAGAATGGGGTCATGAATCAGCTCTTTCACCATGGGAATGCTCCTTTTGTATCTTGTTCAGAATCACCCGGTCAGCTGGGCAGAAGTCAAACTGTCCCGCTTCCTTCGGGAGAATCCAGCGCATGTCATTGTGCTCCAACAGCTTCGGCGTTCCCTGGGATATGGAAGCATGGAACACCGTCAAACAGATGGTGATATCCGGATAGGAATGCACCACCTCCAGAAACTCCACGCCAACGGAAAGGGTAATGTCCAATTCCTCCCTACATTCTCGAATCAGCGCCTGCTGCTTTGTCTCCCCCGGCTCCACCTTGCCGCCCACGAATTCCCATTGCAGCCCTCGGGATTTTCCCTCAGGGCGCTGACAAATCAGAAACCGGTCACCCTGCCAGATGAGGGCGGCAACCACTTCAATTTGGTCATCCATTTTAAAGCTCCTGATAAATTGCCCTGGGGCCGCCGATGTATTTGGGCCGGGTGCGGGCGCAGAGAACAATGGCCTGGCCGATTTGCTTCACGCTGGTGCGAACCGGCACGGCGACCCGGCGCAGGTGCATTCCAATCAGGGTGCCGCCAATGTCGATGCCCGCGTCCGCTGCGATTTGCTCCACCGCCACGGGGTCAGAAAACGCATTCCAGGCGGTGACGGCAAAAGAGCCTCCCGCTTTCGGCTGGGGCTTTACGTTGACAATTTCATAGCCACGCTTTTCCGCAGTGGCCCGCTCCAGAATCAGCGCCCGGTTCAGATGCTCACAACACTGGACAGCCAGTTCAATCCCCCGCTCCTGCAAAATGGGGTAGATTCCCTGAAACGCCGCCTGGGCCGCCTCCATGGAGGACCCCTTGCCAATACGTACCCCCACCATCTCGCTGGAGGAGCAGCCGACAACCAGCATGGAGCCCGGCTTCAAATTGGCCTGCTCCAGAAGCTCCGTGACCACAGTGCGGGCCTGGTTGGTGATTTCTTCGTACATGATAATCTCGCCTTTCTGATGATGAATAAATGCTGCCGGATTGCAGATGCTAAAGAAAAAGGAGTGGTGAACATGGAAGATCACAGTCTTGTGAAAAATACCCTGGACCAGATTCCCCAGGCCGGACCCAACGCCAAGCGCATTGTGGGGCTGGTGAAGCAAGGCGGCAGGATCACCGGCTACCAGCTGTCGGATGAATCCTTTGTATCCAAGCCGGAGGCCGTCTCCCTGGCCAAGCAGGGACAGATCGCCGGTGTGGGCATCGCCCACCGGGGAGAGACGGAATACCTGAAAGCCATCCCCAACGGAAATGAAAACGACAATTTAGGAAATCTCCCCTCGGTTTCGCCGAAGGGGTAGCTGCCCTCACTGCCGGTACAATGCGTACCGGCGGGTTTTTTGTGGAACCAATTTGCCTGATTTCCATGGATGGTGGCCCGTTTTATTTGAGCAGCTTCATTATACCACAGCATGCCGCCTCTTGCAAATGTTCATTCTATTTTGAAAAAACCTCTTGACTCTCCCACAGTGGCAGGTGTTACAATCATCCTGAGCTCAAGAAAAAGATGTTGGAGGTACCCCCATGCTGAAAATCGGCGATTTTTCAAAAATATCCAGAGTCAGTATCCGAATGCTGCGCCACTACGACGAGTTAGGTCTGCTTCGCCCGGTGAAAATCGATCCCGATACCGGTTACCGGTACTACCATGAAAGCCAGCTCCCCATTGCCGGGAAAATCAATGCCCTGAAAGATATGGGCTTCGGGCTGGCGGCCATTGGGGAAATCCTAAGCTGCGGCGGGGAAAAGGAAATGCTGGAGCGCCACCTTAGGCTGAAGCAGGCAGAGCTCCTGGAACAATCCCAGCAAACGGCCTATCGGCTGCGACTTCTGGACACAGCCCTGGAACGGCTGAGAAAGGACGAAACCATGAAATACGATGTTACAATCAAAACACTCCCCCAGCGTTATTCCGCCACCGTGCGGATGATCATCCCCAGCTATGAGCAGGAGGGGATGCTGTGGAACATCCTGATGGGAGAAACCGCACAGATGCACCTGATTGACGCTGATCCCTGCTACTGCTGTGCCGTCTTCCACGACAAGGAATACAAAGAAGCCCAGGTGGATGTGGAGGTACAGAAAGATGTGAAAGGTGATTATCCTGATACCGAGCACGTTCGGTTCCGCACACTGCCGGAGATAACCGTGGCCTGCGCCACCTGCAAGGGCTCCTATGAGCAAATGGGCGACATCAACGCCGCCATCTCCGCCTGGGTTGCCGCCAACGGTTTCACCTTTGACGGTCCCATGTTCAATATCTACCATGTCAGCCCCCATGAAACCTCCGACCCCAACGAATACGTCACCGAGGTCTGCTACCCCGTGAAGAAACAGTAAATTCGCCAACACACCGCGAAGCAACTCGCGGTGTGTCTGTTTTCTGCGGGAATGTGTTCATTTCCCGGATTGGGCAAGAAAAGTCGGGACAATATAAAATCTATGTGATATGATGGGGCAAAAAGGAGGCTATGCTATGCAAGAGAAAATGATCATCCGGGGACTCCGGCAGAATAATCTGAAAAACGTGGATTTGGATATCCCCAAGGGAAAAATTGTGGTGTTTACCGGGGTTTCCGGCTCCGGAAAATCCAGCATTGTGTTCGACACCATCGCCGCCGAAAGCCAGCGGCAGATGAATGAGACCTACACCGCTTTTGTGCGGGGGAGGCTGCCAAAATACGAAAAGCCCAGGGTGGAACGGATTGAAAATCTCTCCGCCTCGGTGATTGTGGACCAGTCCCGTTTGGGCGGCAACGCCCGTTCCACCGTGGGCACCATCAGCGATATGTACGCCTCCTTGCGGCTGCTCTATTCCAGGATTGGCCAGCCCCATGTGGGAACGGCCTCTTACTTCTCTTTCAACGACCCCAACGGCATGTGCCCGGAATGCTCCGGCATCGGCAAGGTGATGACGGTGGACATTGAGGGACGCATCAACCCGGAAAAAACCTGGAACGAGGGCATGGCCGACCTCCCTGCTTTCCATGTGGGAAACTGGTACTGGAAGCAGTATGCCGAGTCCGGTCTGTTCCCCCTGGACAAGAAGTGGAAAGATTTTACCCAGGTGGAGCGGAATCATCTGCTCTACGGTGCGGACACCCCGGAGGGGAAGCGGCTGAGCAAAAAGGTGGACGGCGTATCCCACTACCTGCACCGGATGCTCTTGAACCGGGATACCTCCCAGCTGAAAGAGGCCTCTGTGAAGCGGCTGATGTATCTGGTGGAGGAGCGTCCCTGCCCGGTTTGCCAGGGCCGGCGGCTGAATGCCAAAACCCTCTCCTGCAAGGTGGCGGGCTACAGCATTGACGAAATGTGCGCCATGGAGTTTACCCAGCTGGTGCAGGTGCTGGAAACCATCCGGGACCCCAGAGCCAAAACCATCGTAGATGCCCTCACCGCATCCCTGAACCGGATGATTGAGATTGGCCTGCCCTACCTGTCCATGAATCGGGAGTCCTCCACCCTGTCCGGCGGAGAGGCCCAGCGACTGAAGCTGGTGCGCTATATGGGCAGCAGCCTGACGGATATGACTTACATCTTCGATGAGCCCAGTACCGGAATGCACCCCCGGGATGTGTACCGCATGACCAGGCTTTTGCAGAGCCTGCGGGACAAGGGAAACACCGTGCTGGTGGTGGAGCACGACAAGGATGTGATCTCCATTGCGGACGAGGTCATCGATGTTGGACCCCTGGCAGGCAAAAACGGCGGCAAAATCCTCTTCCAGGGCAGTTATGAAGCATTGCTTCTCTCCAGAACCCGCACCGGAAATGCATTGAAACAGAATATCCCGCTGAAAGAACAGCCCCGGACGCCCAAGGCCTTCCTCCCGGTGCGAAACGCCAAGGTACATAATCTGAAAAATGTATCGGTGGACATCCCCCTGGAGGTGCTGACCGTGGTGACCGGTGTGGCGGGCTCCGGAAAGAGCTCTTTGATTCGGGATGTATTTGCCAAGGAGTATGCCGACCGGGTGGTGCTGGTGGACCAGTCCCCTGTCACCGCCACAGGCCGCTCCACCCCCGCCACCTTCCTGGGCTTCTTCGATGAGATTCGCCGGGTGATGGCAGCGGAAAACAACGTGGACGCCTCGCTTTTCTCGTTCAACAGCACCGGAGCCTGTCCCGTCTGCAAGGGCCGGGGCGTCATCGTCACGGAGCTGGTGTTCATGGACCCGGTCACCACGGTCTGTGAGGCCTGCGAGGGCAAGCGGTACAGCGAGAAGGCCCTGTCCTACCGGTATCAGGGCAAAAACATTGAGGAAATTCTGGCCATGTCCGCTGAGGACGCCTATGAATTCTTCAAAGGGAACCGGAAGCTGCACAAGGCCCTGGGCGCCATGCTGGAGGTGGGGCTGCCCTATCTGTCCCTGGGCCAGCCCCTCTCCACCCTGTCCGGCGGTGAACGGCAGCGGGTGAAGCTGGCCAAATACCTGGACAAGAAAGGCAACATCTATGTACTGGACGAGCCCACCACCGGCCTGCACGCTTCCGACGTGAAAACCATCATGGAGCTGCTGGACAGTCTGGTGGAGCGGGGCAACACCGTCATCGTCATTGAGCACAATCTGGATGTGATGAAGCAGGCGGACTACCTGATTGATGTGGGTCCCGACGGCGGAACCGCCGGTGGCGAGATCGTCTTCACCGGTACCCCCAGACAGATGGTGGACTCCTCCCACACCATCACAGCAGAATATCTGAAAAAATCTCTCTGATTCATCCTCCGGGCGGCAAAGATAAGCCGCCCGGAATTTCATTTATCTTTTCAGATATATTGTTCTTTTGTTAACGAACGATTCGTAGGGAATGCATTTATGCATTCCGCCTGGGTAATGGTTTTGCGCCGGTGCGTTGAATGGTAAAACGTCGATAATATGTTCCCCCAAATGCCACTAAACGAACTGCGGTGATCATCGAACCTTTCGGAAGGTCTGAATCCGTTCCCTACGCAAACACCGGAAAGTGTACCATTCAACGTACCACCCCAAAATCGTAACCTTTTGGAACGGATAAATCCGTTCCCTACGCACACGACTGGCTGATATCTTATATCTCGTATCTTATATCTTAATTAACTTAACGCTCCTTTGGCCGCGTCAAGTCAATGAAGAATCGTATTTATGCAAGAAACATCGAGAATTAATTCTACCGATGTGATAAAATAGCCGCATAAGGAGGCGAACAGTATGAAAGAGCAAATTCTGGCTGTTCAGAAGATGCAGGACTACATTGGGGCGCATTTGGAGAAAGAGATTCGGCTGTCCGATCTGGCCCAATCCTCCCTCTTCTCCCCCTGGTATTCCTACCGGCTGTTCCGGGAGCAGCTGGGACTGAGCCCGGCGGAATACATCCGCAAGCTGCGGCTTTCCCGGGCGGCGGAGGCACTGCGGGAGCGGAAAGGCAAGGTGATTGACATTGCCTTCGACCTGGGCTTTTCCAATGTGGATACCTTCACCCGGGCCTTTTTCCGGGAGTTCGGCATGAATCCCAGCGACTACGCCAAAAACCCGGTGCCCATCCCGCTGTTCATTCCCTATGGCGTCAAGTACAGAGAACTGAGAAAGGAGCCAATGGATATGACCAATCTGCAAACCGTTTTTGTCAGGCCCATTGTAAAGCCGGAGCGGCTGTGCATCATCAAGCGCGGCATCCAGGCGGAGGATTATTTTCCCTACTGCGAGGAGGTCAGCTGCGATGTGTGGGGCATTTTGATGAGCATGCACTCTCTCTGCGGTGAACCGGTGTGCATGTGGCTGCCGCCGCAGTACAAAAAGCCCAATACCTCCACCTATGTGCAGGGTGTGGAGGTGGAGACGGATTATCTGGGTGCTGTGCCGGAGGGCTTCGATGTCATCCATCTGCCGGAGGCGGAATACCTGCTGTTCCAGGGTCAGCCTTTCCAGGAGGAGGACTACTGTGAAGCAATCCAAAGGGTGCGTCAGGCCATCGCGCAATTTGACCCCACCCCTATCGGTTACACCTGGGACGATGGCAGTCCCCGCATCCAGCTGGAGCCCCGGGGTGAACGGGGTTACATGGAGCTGAGGGCGGTAAAAAGGAACACATAATTAAGTAAGGCTGCGAGGTTTTCGCTCGCAGCCTTTTTTACCCTTTCCGATTGGGTCTTCTTTTGATTTTCAGCATGTTCAAAATGTCCCCAAAGGATGTCTGGGTATCCAGGGGAATCCAAAGCCACTTGCCGTCGTGGTAGGACACCGTATCGTCATACAGGCGCCGAATTCCCTCCGAGAACGTCTCCCGCTGGGCCTCGAACTTCTCTCGCTCCGCTTTGCCCAAGACGATCAGCAGGCACAGGGTATCCTGCTTGAAATAAAAGGTACAAAGGGTTTTGCCGCCCCGACGGTATTTGTATTCGTAAACCCAGTGGCCGAAGCCCTTGTTCCAGATTCTGTCCACATCATAGAGCCGGTCAATCTGCTCTGCCAGATTCCGCCAGAGCCGCTCCTGTTCAGAGGTGAGAAGTGTTTCCATTGTGGGTGTTTCCATGGCGTGATTCATCCTGTTCCTTTCTCACAGCAGCAGTTCATACAGATAGAAATCCGTCCAGCCCACGTTGTCGGCAAACCAATGGGCCGTCCCCCGGCGCTGGAAGCCCAGGGATTCATATAGCCGTTGGGCCGGGGTGTTGCAGGCCAAGGCATCCAGCCGAATGGCCTTTTTCCCCATTTTCCGGGCCAGGTCTACGGCAAGCTCCATGGCCTGATGCCCAATTCCCTGATGCTGGAATCGGGGATTGACGCAGAGAAGATGGACCACCGTCACCTCGTCGTCCGCCAGCGCGCGTCCCCAGCAGGTATCGTGATAGTCGCTTCCCTGGCTGGGCGTGAGGGCAAAGGCGCAGAGAAGCTCCCCCTTATCCTCAACGGTGAACATGGAAGCGGACCGGATATAGTCCAGAATCATCCCGTCCGTAGGATGCAGGCCATAAATCCACCGCCCGAACCGTTCCATTTCCGGGGTATGGTCAATGGCATCCCGATAGAATTGGGTCAGTTGTTCAAACTGTTCGGGCAGAACCTGCGTCGGTTTCAAAGAGGCGATCTGGCTTTGGGAAATCATGGTGGATGCTCCTTTCACGTTCTAAAACATCGTTGCAAATCATTATACCATAATTTCTGTTTCAATGCAAGAAAAAAAGCAGCCCTCGATGTCTCTTCTCAACACCGAGGGCTGCTATTCACTTTTATTATCCAGCATCATCGATTTGACCTCTCTTTCTTCGGTTTGGGAGCTTACATGATCATTGGACTCACTCCTTTTCTGTATCTATATGATAACCGGAAAATACGATTTCTGCAAGATGGAAACATCACCATATTTGTTTTGATTTTTTCATGTAACTCGTAGAATTCAAAACTTTTGAGAACATCTTTATTGACTGCTGAATACCGATGTGGTATGATAAATTTGTTAAGCGGCCTGTAAAAAGGCCGTTTTTTTGCAATATACCCACGACGGGCAGCAGCCGGACTGATTTTGGCATTTTCAACAGCTGGCATCCCAAAATCCGGTTTTCCCAAAGGGACCTGCGCCATCAGCGCTCAGATGAAGAATTATCGTTCACAGCATCTTCACATTCTCTTTTCATTTTGGCAAAGGTTATCCTCCTACAATAGAGGAATCAAACTGCAGGAGGCACACCATGTCCCGGAAATATTCCAATTTGAACCCCACAACCAATTCTACCCAGTTCCTTGACCCCTACCAGGACAGGAGAGGCACAGGACCGGTGCGGCCGAGAGAGCCCCTGCCCCAGGAAAAGCCCGATTTATGGGATTTGGGGGACGGCCTGGCAATGGCCTGGCTGGGGCATAGCTCGATATTTCTGAGAATGAATGGGAAAAACATCCTCATCGACCCCATTTTCAGCCGCTACTCTTCCCCGGTTCCCTTTGTGGGCCCGAAACGCTTTCCCGGGAACGCGATCACCCCGGCTCAGCTTCCCGAAATTGACCTGGTGCTCATTACCCACAACCATTATGACCATCTGGACAGAGCCACCATCCGCGCCCTGGACGGCCAGGTGGGGCAGTATATTGCCCCCTCCGGTGTGGGTGGAAATCTGCGGCGGTTCGGCATCCAGTCTTCCAAAATCACAGAGCTGGGCTGGTATGAAGAGACCAGTGTGGATGGGCTAACCGTCATCTGCACCCCCTCCCAGCACAATTCCTCCCGTACCATACTGGACTGGAATCGGACGCTTTGGGGCTCCTACGTTTTAAAAGACGGCGCCCACACGGTTTTCGACTCCGGAGACGGAGGCTTCGGCAATCATTTTTCGGAAATCCGGGAGCGTTACGGTGCGCCGGATCTGGCCATTATGGAGTGCGGGCAGTATGGGGAAAAATGGCACACCACCCATATGTTCCCGGAGGAATCCGTCCAGGCCTGCCGGATGCTGGAGGCAAAGCTGGCTGTCCCCGTCCACTGGGGGGCCTATGTCCTCTCCAACCACCCCTGGGACGATCCGCCCCGCCGGTTCCGTCAACGGGCTGAGGAACTGAACCAGTGCTTCCGCATCCCGGTTTTGAATCAGGTGATTCCGGTTCCCTGATTGGCTGCCGTAGCATTGAGAGTATTTTGATTTTCGACAAAGCAGCAAATTGGAATTTGATGAGTTCGCCCAACGGAAAATGTTCCAATGTGTGCGTAGGGAACGGATTTATCCGTTCCGAAATGTCAATAAACATCCATGGTTCGTTGGATGGTAATGGGGGCCCTTTTTTCAACATTTTTCCATTCAACGTGCACCCCATAAAAATGTTACCGGGCGGAACGGATAAATCCGTTCCCTACGAAATATCTCTGCAAACACCAATTTGTTAGAATACTAAGTGAAACCGATGAGCACACGAAATGTATCATTTCAAAGGAAAGAATGTGATACCATGCGTTTCAAAATGCAGAAACAGTTCGCTGGAATTCTCTGTCTGACCCTTTGCGTCTGCCTGCTTTCCGCCTGTTCCTCCCCCGCACCCCAGCGCTCCGCCACGGTGGAGTCCACCGCCGCCGCTGCCGATTACCGGGCACAGATCAGACTGCTGGCCAGTTCTCAAAGCCAGTGGCAGCAAGAAGAGGAGCAGGGCTCTGTCTACCACTACGCCGTCACTGATCTGGACTGGAATGGGCGGCTGGAAATTCTGGCCATGTCCACCCAGGGCACTGGTGTTTATACCTATGGCAACATTTTTGAAGTGAGTGAGGATGGCTCTTCCCTGCTGGAATGCAGCCTTCCTTTTGAAGCCGGGGACCTCCCAGAGATGATTATGGATGTCGTTCCCGCCGCCTTTGACAGCGCTGACGGCACGTATTATTATCTGTTTCGGGATGACCGCAAAAACGGCGCCGCCGAATACTACCAGTCCATCCAGGCCATATCCCTGAAAGATGGTGCTGTTTCCACCAAACCCCTGGGCCGGATGAGCCTTGTGGCGGTGGATGGCGTGGCCAAAGAAGAATATTACTGCGGCGATCAGTCCATCACCCAGGCGGAATACGAAGCCATCATTCCGGAATTTCAGTCGGGACTGGAGGGCTTCACCGCCGATCTGGAATGGCTGACTCTGGGAGCAGGCATGGATGAAGCCGCCCTCACCAAAAGCTGGGAAGCCTTTGAGGCCTCCCGGAATTAAAAGGAGCGCATATGGTACGGGAAGCTTATGAAGAAGAATTGCAGGAAATCCTCCGGCTCTATCTCCACCTGCATGAGGACCGCGTTCCCCAGGACAGTCAATACCTGCAAGACACTTGGGCCCAAATCCTCCACGACCCCAATCATCATCTGATCGTCAAAAAAGTGGATGGGAAAATCGTCTCCTCCTGCGTCTGTGTGATTATCCCCAATCTGACCCGGAATGTCCGGCCCTATGCTTTCATCGAAAACGTGGTGACGGACAGCGCCTTCCGTGGAAAAGGCTATGCTACGGAATGCCTGAATTACGCAAAGGAAATCGCCCAGGCCCAGGGCTGCTACAAGATGATGCTGCTCACCGGCTCCAAGAATGAGAAAACGCTGGATTTTTACCGCCGGGCCGGTTACAACAGCGCCGACAAAACCGCCTTTATTCAATGGCTGGATTAATACTATTATCTGGCTAAAACCTCACAATCTTTCCGGTCTGATTTGTGTAAAACTTCGTTGTCGTCTTTGCAGGGCGTCAGCCCGGCTGCATCCTCCGCCTTGTTTTTCGCAAATCATCCTCGGAAATCTTTGCAAGCTTTCAGTCAGATAATAGTATAAAAATGTCATTGCGGGTTCGCCGCAATGACATTTTTGTTAGCGCTGGCAGAAAATTTCAATGGCCTTTGCGGCAAATTCCGCAGTGCCTGCTCCCCCGGCGCTGTCGATGTTGGCTTTGAAGCGTTCGTCCGCCACATACATCTGACCCAGGCCGGAAAGAATCTGCTTGGTGCAATTGTAATAGTGCTCCGTGATAAACTGCTGCAATTCCGCGACCAGGGACTGTGCCTCTTCCCCATCGGGGTTGCCGGACTTCAGCCCGCCCAGCCGGGTGAAAAAGGCCATCAGGGCGCTGCCGTCGCGCTGCAGCTGATCATCGGTCTTCTCCGCCGTTTTTTTCTGGGATTCCCGGAACGCTTCCGTATTGCCCCAGCGCTGCTTCGCCTCGGCGGCAAAAGCCTGCTGCTGCTTTTTATCAAATACTGAAAAGCTCATGATTTTACCTCCGTTTTTTTGCATTTCACGGGCGGCGGACAGAAGGCGGTCGATGTGCGCCCGCTGGAGCTCCAGGAGGCGTATCTGATCATTTAAGGCTGCCTCCCGGTCAAAGCCGGGGGTATCCAGAATCCGCCCAATCTCCTTGAGTGGGAATTGAAGCTCCCGAAACAGCAGAATGTTTTGCAGTCGTTCCAGGGCTGTATCGTCATACAGCCGGTAGCCTGCTTCCGTCACCCGGGTGGGCTTCAGCAGACCGATGGCATCGTAGTGGTGCAGCGCGCGCACACTGACACCGGACACCTGACTGACTTGTTTCACTGTTTTCATGTTCATCCCCCCGTGATGCTTGGATTATAATCCATGACGTTAGGTGAGAGTCAAGAGATTTTTTCAAGAATTTAAGAATTTTTTAATCCATTGCCGTTTCCATTCCCCGGATTGACAAACTGGAAGATGCCGGATATGATAATAGAAGATAATCGTCAGGGGGAAACCATGATGGCAATCTTAAAAGCAAACGAAAAACGAATGGAAAAAGCGGCAGCCCTCTTTTCCGGCTGGAACGAGACCTTGATTACTTCCTGCCTGCAGGGTGTGATGGGCTCTGTATATGTAGAGGGCGATGCAGTCGCTGCCTATTTGGGGGACCTTGCCTTCTATGCCGGAACCCCCTCGGAAACGCTGCTGCGGTTTAAGCCAAATCCGGAAAGCAAATTTATCATTATGGTGCCAGGAAATGAGCAATGGGAACCTCTCTTGGAAAAGATTTACGGCGAGCGGGCAAAAAAGGTAACGCGGTATGCCATTCGCAAGGATACCGTGTTTGACCAGAGGCACTTGGAGGCCCTGAAATCCCAGCTGCCGGAGGGCTATACCATGGAACTGCTGGACAGGGATGTTTATGACTACTGCCGTGATAAGGACTGGTGCCGGGACTGGGTATCCCAGTTTGATTCCTTCGAGGATTTCCGGCAGCGCGGTCTGGGAATGGTTGTGAAAAAGGACGGCATTCCGGTCTCCGGAGCATCCTCCTACTCGGTTTACCGGGGCGGAATTGAGATTCAAATCGACACCCGGGAGGATTTCCGCCGGCTTGGTCTTGCCTCGGCCGCAGCCGCCGGGTTGATTCTGGAATGCCTGGACAGAGGGTTATACCCCAGCTGGGATGCAGCAAATCTCTGGTCCGTTGCCCTGGCGGAAAAGCTGGGCTACACATTCAGTCACGAATACACCGCCTACGAAGTTAATTGGTGAAAGGATGAGAACGTATGAAACGATTGACCGCACTTTTTACCCTGGCCGCCCTTATTTCTTGCCTCCTGTGCCCTGCTTTGGCAGAGGAAACGGACTATGAAGCCGTCTACGCGCCTGTCCTGGCCAGCATCGCCCACCTGCTCTCCCAGGAGGAACACATTGCCGCTCCGGGAGAGACCGGCGTCATGGAGCTTCGTATGGCTGCCGCCCTGGAGGATGCCCCCTGGGATGTGGGCTATGCCCTCCAGGACCTGAGCGGCGACGGAATTCCGGAGCTGATCATCGGCCAGGTGGACAGTCAGGAGGTGAACATCAGCTACGGGAAGCAGATTCTTGCCGTCTACAGCTGCTTGCAGGGCAGCCCCAGTCTGGTTTTGGAGGGCTGGGCCAGAAACCGCTACTATCTTCTGCCGGATGGAAGCCTCCTGAATCAAGGCTCCAGCGGCGCCGCCTATTCCTGCCTTGGGCAATACCAGCTGGCTCCGGGAGAAGCAGAGCTGCGCTGCCTGGACTATTTCTTCACCTGGGAAGAAAACGGGCAAGTGGTCAGCTATCACAATTCCAACGGCGTTTGGGACCCGGAGGATGAAGCAAGCGAACCGGTTGACCTGGACTTCCCGCGCTTCAGCGAAATCATGACGGAGGACACCCAGCTCATCGCCATGACTGCCTTTGCTTTCTACCTAATGGAGGAGCACCCCTCTTTGGTGCAGGCCTACTGGAACCCCTATGAGGACGTGGAGAACTGCATCATACTGTCCGATGCAGAATACAGCACTCAGATTGTGCTGGTGGCTTACCAGGGGACGGTGACGGATTTGCAGCTGCTCTCGCTGGAATTGGAGGATGTGGATCAGGAGGGAAACGGGAAATTCAAGCAGACGGTTTTGGAAACCATCCCCGCCCTGGAAGAAGGCGAGCCGCTGGTGATTCAGCTGGAGTTCGGCTGCTCCATTCCCAATTTCGGCTTCCGCTGTACCGACGACACCGGCGTTACCAAAACCTACTCCCTGCTGCAAAGCGGCATGGACGGTTCACTGCTGATGAACGAAATCCAATAAAAAAACAGCCCTCGATGCCTGAACCGCACCGAGGGCTATCTTTCGCTCTTCGTATCTAACATCAGCCTTTAAACCTCGCTTTCTGCAGAATGGCGACGCTCTTCGCTTCCCTGAATTGCCTCCGCTCTCAATTCATATGCTTTCTGATATGATTCTATTTCTTTTATTTCATCGGAGGATTACTGCAACAAAGTGCGTCTTCTATGCCCAGTTTTTTGTGGGTTTGGAGAAATTTCTTTCTCTTTCTGGTTATATCTTACCCCCTGGAAACCCGTTTTTCAAGAGGCAATTCTCTATAAAAAATCAGGTTTTAAACTATGCAACAGGGAGAAAACCTGATTTTCTTTGGAATACTGTTGACGATAATAGCCCCCTGTGATAAAATAATAATGTTCGGCGGCCTTTGGGCTGCTTTTTCGGAGGTGGGATTGCCCACCTCCGTTTTTTCTATAGGGGAGATATTTCCATTTCGGACGGATACCATTTCATAATATAGCGGCTGTCCTTGATTGTCTTGACGATTTTAAAGCCTTTCCGCTGATAAAGAGAAACCGCACCCTGGTTTCTGACGAAGACATACAGCATCACCGGTTCCCAGACCGATGAACAGCATCTTTTGATAACGTCAGAGCCGATGCCTCTGTTTTGAAATTCCGGGAAAACATAGAGGTCATCCAGTTCCATTTCTCCGTCCTCATTCCGGCAGAAATGATAGTACCCGGCTTTCTTTCCGTCGGCACGGATAACGGTATATTCACCGATACAACTTTCAAGCTTATTATGGACCCAGCTCAGCACCCTGTCCAAATCAATATTCTCCACGTTCTCATATGAGAGTATTAACTGCTTGTTCAGTTCATAGAGTGGCTCTATATCTTCGGCCGATGCTTGTATAAAAGAGAGTACCATCCATTGCCTCCCGAAAAACGCCTAAATGGTCTTAGCAATTCTTCTGGCCACGTGGACACCGCTGGCGGAGGCATGGGACAGGGAGTGGGTCACGCCGGAGCCGTCGCCGATGACGTAGAGCCCCTTGTGGCAGCTTTCCAGATTTTCATCCAGCTCCACCTCCATGTTGTAGAACTTGACCTCCACGCCATAGAGCAGGGTATCGTCATTGGCAGTGCCCGGGGCGATTTTATCCAGGGCATAAATCATCTCAATGATGCCGTCTAAGATTCGCTTGGGCAGCACCAGGCTCAGATCGCCGGGGGTGGCCGCCAAAGTGGGGGTAACGAGGCCCTCTTCGATGCGCTTTTCGGTGCTTCTGCGACCCCGGACCAAATCGCCGAAGCGCTGGACAATCACGCCGCCGCCCAGCATATTGGAAAGGCGGGCAATGCTCTCGCCGTAGCCGTTGCTGTCCTTAAAGGGCTGGGAGAAATGCTTGGCCACCAAAAGGGCAAAATTGGTATTCTCCGTCTGCCGGGCGGGGTCCTCATAGCTGTGGCCGTTGACGGTGATGATGCCGTTGGTATTCTCGTTGACCACAATGCCATGGGGATTCATGCAGAAGGTTCGCACATTGTCCTCGAATTTTTCGGTGCGGTAGACAATCTTGCTCTCATACAGTTCATCGGTTAAGTGGGAGAAAATCACCGCCGGAAGCTCCACCCGGACACCCAAATCCACACGGTTGGAGCTGGTGGCAATCTTCAAATCCTTGCACACCTTTTCCATCCACTTGCTGCCGCTGCGGCCCACCGAGGCAATGCAATTCCGGCAGGAGTAGGTCTTCTCCCCCACCTGGACAGAAAAGCCCTCCGGCAGCTTTTGGATGCTGGTCACCGGGGACTCAAAGTGGAATTCCACCTTGTCTTTCAGTTCGTCGTACAGCTGCCCCAGCACCACCAGATTAATGTCGGTGCCCAGGTGGCGAACGGAGGCATCCAGAAGCTTCAGCTTGTTCTGCATGCACTTTTTCTTCAGTGCGGTGCCGGTGGTGGAATAGAGCTTTGTCCCCGCGCCGCCATGGGACATGTTGATTTCATCCACATACTGCATCAGCGCAATGGCCTGCTTCCGGCCGATGTGCTCATAGAGGGTGCCGCCAAAATCGTTGGTGATGTTATATTTTCCATCCGAAAATGCGCCCGCTCCGCCGAAGCCGCTCATAATGGAGCAGGTCTTGCAGCCGATGCAGCTTTTGATTTTCTCCCCATCGATGGGGCAGCGCCGCTTGGACAGGGCAAAGCCCGCCTCAAACACAGCCACCTTCATCTCCGGCCGCTGCTTTTTCAGCTCATAGGCCGCGAAAATGCCGCCGGGCCCTGCGCCCACAATGATGACATCATAATCCATTGGTTTTTCCTCCGGTTCTCTTTGATAAAACCATTTTATCCTATGATTGTAAACTTTTCAAGTCATTTTATTTCTCTTTGTCCCCAAGGGTCACCTGACGGCGGTGCTTTTTTTCGCTGGCATCTACTACGCTGCCCAGAGCGAAGCCCACCGCGATTCCCAGCACCATGCCAATAGCCATATTTCCGGCAGACACACCCAGCGACATCCCACAGCACATTCCCAGCATCATGTAAACCATCGACATCTGTGCCGCCTGCTTTTCCCGCCGGAAGCGGGGCCCCTCTTCTCCCACAATTCCCATGGGCTGAAAGTCCAGCTTTTCCAACACCCGTTGGGAGGCGGTATTATCCGAAAGGGTTTCCGCCTCCACTGCATAAACGTCCTTCTGAGAAAAGGCCCAGTCCAGCATCACCCTGGCCGCCTCGGTCATATAGCCCTGGCCCCAAAAGGGCTCCTCCAAACCATAGCCCCATTCCACCGTGCCTTTGACGGGCGCTCCTTTGAAGCACAGGTCGCCAATCATGCTGCCGTCCTTTTTCAGCTGGATTTTCCACGGGGTATACCACAGCCGGTTTTCCGGCTCCCTGCGGCAGCCCTCAAGCATTTGACCATAGGCCTGGCGCAGCTCTCCCTGGGGCATTTCCAGGATCCTCTTTTCCAGCTCATCCGTGGGCATTGGTGTGATGATCAGACGTTTTGTTTTGATCATAATCTCTCTTGCCATTTCCGGCTCCTTTCTCAATTCAAAACCCGGTGGTGCATCACCGGACTGTCCGTTTCCAGAGGCAGGAACTGATAGCCATTACTCTGCCCCCAGAGAATAATCCGTTCCACTGCATCCACACTGTAGCTGTGAATATCGTGCTGCAAAACCACGGAATAGGTGTTTTCCTGCACCCCATCCACCACATTCCGAAAGACCGTCCCGGCGGTTTTGGCTTCTCCTGCATCGTCGCTGTCCACATTCCAGTCGAAATAGGAGAAACCGCAGGCCTCCACCGCCTGAGTCAGTTCGGTCATAATGCCGTGATTCCGGCGGCTGATGGTGTTGGAGCTGCCCCCGGGAAAGCGGAGCAGCCAGGTTTCCACCCCGGTAGTATCCAGAATCAGCTCCTGCAGCGCAAACACATCCTCAAAAAAGGCATCCGCACCGGAATAGATATGGGCATACTCATGGGAGCAGCTGTGGATGCCGATGCTGTGGCCCTCGTTTACAATCCGGCGCATTAATTCCGGATAGCCGGTATCCACCACAAAAAACGTGGCCCGGACATTGTATCGCTTCAACAGGTCCAGCAGCCGGCCGGTGTCCGGGCAGGGGCCGTCGTCAAAGGTCAGGTAAATCGTCTTGCTTTTCGGGTAAATGATGACCGGTCTGGTGCTGGGCACCGTCGTCAGGGTGCGGCTGGCTGCGGTCTCATTGCCCTCGCTGTCGCAGACCCGGTAGGTCAATTGATAGGTGTCCGCCGAATAACGCACAAAGGGATGGTCGATTTCCACAGTAACCTGGCTTGTCAGGTCGCCATCCTTTTTGTCGTAGGCTGTATAGCCCGGGTCAACAAAGTCCATCCCCAGAGGCAGCCGCAGCTCCTCGCCGCCCAAAAGCGTCAGCTCCGGAGGATACTGATCGAAAACCGGGATTTCCCGCTGCACAGAGGTGGAATTGCCCGAGGAGTCCACAACGGAATACAAAATTTTTCCCTCTTCCTCGGTTCGGACAACCCGGGCGGTGATATCGCCGTCGTAATTATCCCATGCGGAGAAACCGGCTTCCTGATACACCGGCGCGGGCTGCAAACCCGGGGCATCCGGCACCAGGGTGATCACCGGGCAGCTGGTATCCGCCACCCGGACAAGCCTGGTTTTGTTGGCTTCCAGGCCCATATAAGAGGCCTGATAGTCCAGCGCGTATTTCCCCAGCTTATCCTCATTGACCATTCCGGAAATCTCCACCGGGGAATTCAGCTCCACCCCGGAGGTAAAAAACACACTGCCCCGCAGCAGGACCCGGCAGCCCGGCTCCGAATAATGCTCCCCATATTCCAAGGTGAGCTGTTCCCCGCCCAGAAGCTCCAGCTCCAGGGAGAACCGGTTATATCCAAACAGCAGCAGATATGCCGCCGCGCTGAGCATGATCACAGGCAGCAGCACTGCCAGGATCACCAGCCAAATTTTACCGGATTTGCTTCCGGCGTTATCTCGTCTCATTTGTGCACCCCTCCGCAGTTAACATAACTATACTCTATGTTTCGGCAAAATAGCAAGGGGGTTTTCCTTTTTCCGCGCCAAAAAAAGAGAGCGGCAATTGTATAAACCGCCAACTCTCCTTTTCGTTCAGCAGATGGATATCTCCAAGCCAAGCTCTTTCGGCTGAAATCGGGGACAAACACTCTCCGCCGTAACAATGACCGAAGCCGCCAAAAGGGCGCCAATTTCGCAGGCCTCCGGCAAACTCTTTCCATAGGTCAGACCGATGGCGGCTCCCGCACAGAACGCGTCCCCGGCGCCGGTGGTGTCCTTGACCTGCACCTTTCTGGCCGGGCAATGCCCCCTGCTTCCAAATCGGTCGGCATACACGGCACCGTCGGCTCCCATGGTGACGATCAGGCTGTTAATTCCCGCTGCCTGAACCTTTCGGGAGATGATATCCGTCATCTGCTCCGGATTTTTGTCGGAGTAATCCTCTGAAAATAGAATTCCCGCTTCCTGTAAATTACATACGAAGCAATTCACCCGCATGAGGAAATCCCGCCGCTCCAGGGCAATGCTCATATTGGAAACCACGGCAAACACCTTTTTGCCATAGCGCTCCGCCAGCCGGAACACCCGCTTGACAATCTCCTTGTCGATGTCAATTTCCAGGATGATACTGTCCGCCTGGCTGAAGATCTCATCTCCCTGGCTGTCCAGAATGTCCGCAATGGGCAGCAGATTGGGTCGCTTGGAAATGGAGGCAGCCACATCCCCGTCACTGCCGAACACCGCCAGCCAGGTTCCGATTCCGTCGGGGGTTTTCCGGATGTAATCTGTGTTCACCTTATGGCTTCTCAGCTTCCGAATCACATCCTCACCTGTGCCGGTTTCATCCACCAGACTGACAAAGGTGGGCCTAAGCTCACAATTGGCCACATCCTCGGCCACGTTCCGGCCAACGCCTCCATGGATCTGCTCCACCCGGCCCACATTGCGCCCGGTGGGGATAAAGGAAGATTCGGGATAGCCCTTGATATCCACAAATACCGCGCCAATGACCACGATTCCCATGGGATTTCCCCTTTCGTTTTTGTCTATTATAGCATGATTCCGTGGTTTTTCAACAAAAAAGTCCTGCCGAAACCCCACTTCCATTTTCAGAAAAATATGATATAATAGCCTGTAAATAACCATTGGAGGATTGAAAATGCAGTCAATCGCAGAAATTCTGTCTCAGGAGCTGAAACAGAAGCAGGAATATGTGGAAAATGTCATTCAGCTGATCGACGAGGGAAACACCATTCCCTTTATCGCCCGCTATCGGAAAGAGATGCACGGCACCATGGACGACACCACCCTGCGGAATCTGGAAACCCGCCTGACCTATCTCCGGAATTTGCAGCAGCGCCGTGAGGAAATCGTTAAGGCCATTGAAAACCAGGGCAAGCTGACCCCTGAGCTGGCCGACGCCATCGAGCAGGCCCAGACCATGACCGAAGTGGAGGATATCTATCGGCCCTACAAGCAAAAGCGCCGCACCCGTGGATCCATGGCCCGGGAGAAAGGTCTTGCCCCTCTGGCAGAGAGAATTTTCGCCCAGGACGGCATGGATCCCGCCCTGCTGGCCCAGGATTTTCTCAATGAAGAACTGGGGGTCAACACCATTGAGGATGCCCTTGCCGGTGCCAACGACATCATTGCGGAGGATCTTTCCGACAGCGCCGATATCCGCAAGGCTCTGCGGGAGCTGACCATGCGCCGGGGCAATCTGACCTGCAAGGCCGAGGACCCGGAGACGGAAAGCGTCTATACCCTCTACTATGATTTCTCCCAGCCCATTTCCCGGCTTCTGGATCACCAGATTCTGGCCATCAACCGGGGCGAGAAAGAGGGGATCCTGAAATGTACCGTGACCCTCCCCGGCAACGAGGGAGCGGCTCTGGTGTGCCGGTGGGCGCTGAAGCCCCAGATAAATGTCTCTGCCTTTGTGCGCGCCGCTGCGGAGGATGCTTACGACCGGCTGATTTTCCCCTCCATCCAGCGGGAAATCCGCAGTGAGCTCACCGATCGGGCCAGTCAGGGGGCCATCCACAATTTCGCTCTGAACCTGAAGCCGCTTTTGATGCAGCCGCCGGTAAAGGGTTTTGTGACCATGGGCCTGGATCCGGGCTACCGCAATGGATGCAAGGTCGCCGTGGTGGACGCCACCGGCAAGGTGCTGGACACCGGCGTGGTGTATCCCACCTTTAGCGAACGGAAAAAACAGGAAGCAATTGCCACATTGTCCGCCATGATTCGCAAGCATCAAGTGCGCCACATTGCCATTGGCAACGGCACCGCCTCTCGGGAGACGGAGGCCATGGCGGCAGAGATGCTCCGCTCCTTCCCGGATGTCAGCTATGCCATTGTAAACGAAGCTGGTGCCTCGGTGTACTCCGCCTCCCCTCTGGCTGCGGAGGAATTTCCGGAATATGATGTGAATCTCCGCTCCGCCGTCTCCATTGCCCGCCGCCTCCAGGACCCTCTGGCAGAGCTGGTGAAAATTGATCCCAAGGCCATTGGCGTGGGACAGTATCAGCATGACTGCCCCCAGAAAGAGCTGGATGCCGCCCTGGGAGCCGTGGTGGAGGACTGCGTCAACGCCGTGGGTGTGGATGTGAACACCGCCTCCCGGAGCCTTTTGGAGCAGGTTTCCGGCCTGAACAGCACCACCGCAAAAAACATTGTGGCATTCCGGGAGGAAAACGGTCCCTTCACCAGCAGGAGCCAGCTGAAAAAGGTGCCAAAGCTGGGACCCAAGGCCTTTGAGCAGTGCGCCGGCTTCCTCCGGGTGCCGGAAAGCAAGGAGGTGCTGGACAACACCGGTGTGCATCCCGAGTCATACCCCGCGGCGAAAGCCCTGCTGAAGCTGCTGAACTGCGATGACCGGAGCCAGCTCCCCGAAAAGCTCCAAGAATTCGGCCCTCAGCAGGCAGCCGAAAGCTGCGGCGTGGGAGAGCCCACACTGGTGGATATTGCCAAGGAGCTTGCCAAGCCCGGCCGGGATCCCAGAGACGAGCTGCCCGCCCCCATTCTCCGGAAGGATGTTCTGGACATGAAGGATTTGAAGCCCGGAATGGAGCTGACGGGAACCGTGCGAAACGTGATTGACTTTGGCGTTTTTGTGGATATCGGCGTCCATCAGGACGGCCTGGTGCACATCTCCGAGGTTGCCAACCGGCGCCTGCGTCACCCCAGCGAGGCCGTTCAGGTTGGCGATCTGGTAAAGGTCGTGGTGCTGAGTGTGGACGAAAAGCGGCACCGCATCAGCCTGAGCATGAAGCAGGCCGGCAAAACCAAAGCCGTTTGAGTACTCCCGCCAAAATTGGTTACATTTTCCGTAACACTTGACATATTTCGTAACCTGTTGTATACTTTAATCAGTAAATCCATGATTGGAGTTTTTTCTATGCGTAAGATTCTGCGATTTGTGGTTCCGCTTTTACTGGCGGCGTTGGTCATTGCCAGCATTTTCTGGTATCTGTTCATTTATGACAGAGCCTTTACCCGGGATATTCTGCTGAAAGAGGCCCGGGTAAACGATGCCAGGGGCAATTCCGCCCTGTCCGCCTGGTTCTATCGAATGGCCTACTCCCACTCCGGCAACGATGAGGATGTGGCCCTGGAGCTTGCCCAGCAGTACAAATCCGACGGAAACTATACCAAAGCGGAGGTCTCCCTTTCCCAGGCCATCAAGTCCTCTCCCAGCGCGGCGCTGTATACCGCCCTGTGCAGCACCTATGTGGATCAGGACAAGCTGATGGATGCGGTGGCTCTGTTGGCCAATGTGCCCGATGAAAACATCCGCGCACAGCTGGAGCAGCGGCGTCCCACCGCCCCCACTGCCGCTCAGGATCCCGGCTTCTACAACAGCTATATCAGCGTGGAGCTCACTTCCTCCTCCGGCACCATTTATTACACCACCGACGGAGAATACCCCTCCATTCAGAGCCAGCCTTACTCCGAGCCCATCAAGCTCCCCCTGGGCGAAACCATTCTCTACTGCATCAGTGTGGACGACAATGGCCTGGTCAGCCCCGTGAGTGTGCTGAGCTATACTGTGGGCGGCGTGGTGGAGCCTGCCATCTTTATGGATGCGGATATGGAATTTGCCATCCGGGACACACTGGGCATCACCCGCACCGAAAGCCTGTATACCAACGATCTGTGGACCATTACAGAGTTCACAGTCCCCGAGCAGGTTTGGACTCTGGAGGATCTTTCCAAGCTGACCCATCTGGAGAGCCTGACCATTACCAATCTGCCCAACGGCAGTCTGGCAGACCTGGCTTCCCTGACAGAGTTGAAATCCCTGGATCTCAGCGGCTGCCGGTTCTCCGCCTCGGAGCTGCGGGTTCTGGAAAAGCTGCCCAATCTGCAAAAGCTGGTTCTGTCCAACTGTGCCTTGAGCACCATTGCCGATCTGGAGAATCTCACCGGTCTGACCTATCTGGACATCAGCAACAACACCATCCGGAATCTGGAACCCCTCATGGGCATGACCGGAATGCGGGAGCTGTATATGCAGCTGAATGCCATCACCAATCTGGAAGCTTTGACCTCCATGTATGAGTTGGAAAAGCTGAATATCTCTTTCAACTCCGTCAGCTCCCTGATTCCCTTGGGTGTGTGCGGAAAGCTGAGCTGGCTGGATGCCTCCAACAACACCATTTCCAGTGTGAACGGCATCGCCAACCTGCAGCTGCTGCAAACCCTGAAGCTGGACTACAACCAGCTGTCCGATGTATCGCCTCTGGGTGCCTGCATCCAGCTGAAAGAGCTGAGCTTCACCAACAACACGATCTACGATATTTCCACCCTCGCCTCTCTGACGAATCTGGAAACATTTGACTTCTCCTACAACAACATCAGCGCTCTCCCCTCCTGGCCTCAGAACTGTGCCCTCCGGGTGATTCAAGGCGCCCACAACCAGGTGAACAGCCTCTATTCACTGGGCGGTATGCCGAATCTGACCTATGTCTCCATGGATTACAACAGTTTGACGGATATCAGCAATCTGGCCAACTGTGTCAGCCTGGTGCAGGTCAACGTCTACGGCAACTCCATCTCCGACGTTTCCGCCCTGACCCAGCACAGCATCATCGTCAACTACGACCCCACCTAATGGTTCTCCCCTCTGAATGATGATTCAGAGGGGAGATTATCTTAGAAAAAGAAAACGCACCTGCGAAAAAGCAGATGCGTTATGGCGACCCGGAACGGACTCGAACCGTCGACCTCCAGCGTGACAGGCTGGCGTGCTAACCGACTGCACCACCGGGCCAAATCGAAACAGCTCCTTGATTATAGCAGACAATTGGTCATTTGTAAAGCCTTTTTTCAGAAAATGAAAAACCGACCGAAAATCGGTCGGTTTTCTGGAGCGGGTGACGAGGCTCGAACTCGCTACCTCCACCTTGGCAAGGTGGCGCTCTACCGGATGAGCTACACCCGCGAGGAACATGATTTATTATAGCGAAAAAAAACGAATTGTCAAGACTTTTTTCATTTCTGATGAAAATTCATCTTAAAAAGAAACCCGACCAAAAATGATCGGGTTCTGGAGCGGGTGACGAGGCTCGAACTCGCTACCTCCACCTTGGCAAGGTGGCGCTCTACCGGATGAGCTACACCCGCAGGAACAGAGATGATTATAGCATTTTTTTGCATTTTGTCAAGGATTTTTTCAGCCGGGCAGAAAAAGCTGCCCGGCTGAAAAACGATCACAGCGCATCCTTTGAATATCTGGAGAAGCCGTCGCCCAGAACCTGGTGAGCCTCCTGGACGATGACGAAAGCCTTTTCATCCCGCTCCATAACCAGCTCCTTCAGCTCTGCCAGCTGCCGCTTTTTCACCACGGTGAGAACTACATTTTTCTCCTGACGGCTGTAATAGCCCTGGCCATGAAGAAAGGTTACGCCCCGATCCAGCTTGTCGCAGATATCCTTGGCAATTTCTTCCGCTTGATCGGAGACGATCAAAGCCACCTTGGAATAGTCAAAGCGATAGACCACCACATCCATCACCCGGCCCATGAGAAACACAACAATGCCGCTGAACAGCGCCCGGCTCAGGTCCCGGAAAACGATACCCGTTAAAATCACCACGCAGGCATCAAAGGCCGTGGAAATCATTCCAATCGGAACATTCCGGTAGCGCAGCTTGAGAAGCCTTACAAGAATATCCGAGCCACCGGTGGAGGTGCCCGCCGTAAAGACAATACCAATGCCCAGTCCGCAGAGCAAGCCACCGTAAATTCCGCTGACCAGAGTATCCTGAGGACCGATGGAGATGAGGGCAAAGGCGTCGATCAGAAAGCCGCTGACCAGCGTTCCCAGCAGGGATCCGGCAAAAAAACGCTTGCCCACGCGAATTCCGCCCACAAAAAATAGCGGTAGGTTCAGAATCACCGACAACACGCCCACATTTTCAAGCCCGAAAATATGCGCCACTGCCTGAGCCAAGCCGGAGATGCCGCCGGCATTGATGTCATTGGGCTCCAAAAACAGGCTAAATCCCAGGGCAAAAACAGCGCTTCCCAACGCCGTGAGTATTATCCAGTCAACTTTCTTCCAGATTTTCTTCATATCATCCTCCGGAGTTTGTTATAATTCAAGCTTTTCCTGCTTCTCCTGCATGTCCTCCGGCTTCAGAAGCGCACCGGCGGCAGGAATGGTTTTGGTGCGGTAGCGGCTCTGGTTCTCGATTCCGCTCTGTTCCAGCGTCTGAACGCCGCTGAGCACGGATTTCTTTTTCAGTGTCATCACCGCAACACCCAGGGTATTCCTGGTGGTCTTGGGCAGAAGCTGGGCTGTGGAGAAGATCAGCGCTCTTCCGTCACTGGCATACAACGCCATCTGGGAATCCGTTTCCAGCGCCACAACGGCTACCAGCGGGCTCTTATCGCTGTAAGCGCCGGTGAGCTTCTTCCGGTTGGTTTTGGTTTCATAGGCGCTGAGAGGCACCTTGGCAGCCTTGCCGTTTTCAAAGAAGAACAGCACAAAGCCCTTGTAATCTGCGGTCAGCACCACGCTCCGTACCGTTTCTCCCGGCTCCATCCCCAGCTTCTGGGGTAGATAGTCACCCAGGACCGAGGCCTTGCTGTCTTCAAAATCGCTGAGCCGGGACTTGTAGCACTGGAACTGGTCCGTAAACACCAGCACATCGCTTCTGTTGGTGGTCTCCTGGGAGAATGCCAGGCTGTCACCCTCCTTGAACTTCTGATCGCCGCTCATCCGCAGGGACTGGGCGGTGATTTTCTTCAAATAGCCCTCTTGGGAGACAAATACAGTAACGGGATAGTCCGGAATATCCTCTTCTTCCTCCTCCGGCTCTGCCTCCACTGCCTGATAGATGATCTCCGTTTTCCGGGGCTGACCGTATTTCTTGGAAACATCCTGGAGCTCCTGGATGATCACCTTTTTCAGGCGGCTGGGGCTGTTCAGGGTCTCCCTCAAATCGGCAATTTCCTGCTCCAGCTGGCTGATGGCCTTGGTCTGTTTCAGGATGTATTCCTTGTTGATGTTGCGAAGCTTGATTTCCGCCACATAGTTCGCCTGAATCTCGTCAATGCCGAAGCCGATCATCAGGTTGGGCACCACCTCCGCCTCCATCTCGGTTTCCCGAATGATGCGGATGGCCTTGTCAATATCCAATAGAATGCGCTCCAGGCCTTTCAGCAGGTGCAGCCGCTCCTCCCGCTTCCCGATCTGATGGAACAGCCGGCGCTTGACGCAATCCGTCCGCCAGGCCGTCCACTCCTCCAGAATCTCGCCCACACCCATCACCCGGGGCATACCGGCAATGAGAATGTTAAAATTGCAGGGGAAGCTATCCTGAAGCGGGGTCATGCGGAAGAGCTTCTGCATCAGCTTCTCCGGATCCACGCCCCGTTTTAAGTCGATGGTCAGCTTCAGGCCGCCCAGGTCGGTCTCGTCCCGCATGTCGGCGATTTCCTTGATTTTCCCCGCCTTAATCAGCTCCGCCACCTTGTCCATAATGACCTCCGTGGCGGTGGTGTAGGGAATCTCCGTGATCTCGATGAGATTCCCCTCTTTTTCATAATGCCATTTTGACCGCAGCTTGAAGCTGCCCCGGCCGGATGCATACACCTCCCGGGTGGCGGCCTCGTCAAACAAAAGCTCGCCGCCGGTGGAGAAATCCGGTCCGGGCAGGGTTTCCAGAATATCGTGCTCCGGGTTCTTCATCAGGGCGATGGCAGTATCGCAGACCTCTTTCAGGTTGAAGGAGCAGATATTGCTTGCCATACCCACGGCGATACCCTGGTTGGCAGACACCAGCACATTGGGAAAGGTGGTGGGAAGCAGGCTGGGCTCCTTCATGGTGGCGTCGTAGTTATCCACCATATCCACGGTATCACTGTCGATGTCCCGGAACAGCTCTGCACAGAAAGGATCCAGCTTGGCCTCGGTATAACGGGAGGCTGCATAGGCCATGTCCCGGGAGTAGACCTTACCGAAGTTGCCCTTGGAATCCACGAAGGGATGCAGCAGGGTCTCATTGCCCCGGGCCAGGCGAACCATGGTCTCGTAGATGGCAGCATCACCGTGGGGATTTAACCGCATGGTCTGGCCCACGATGTTAGCGGACTTGGTTCTGCCGCCGGTGAGCAAGCCCATCTTGTACATGGTATACAGCAGCTTCCGATGGGAGGGCTTAAAGCCGTCGATCTCCGGAATGGCCCGGGAGACGATGACGGACATGGCATAGGGCATGTAATTCAGCTCCAGGGTCTCGGAAATGGCCTGCTCCGTGGTGGAGCCATGGAGGCCCATAACGCCGTCGGTATTCACTTTTTTCTTTTTTTCAGGTTCCTGTTTCTTCTTTGCCATATTCGGTTCCTCACATGATCATCAGGAAATGTCGGCCAATTCCAGGTATTTCGCACCGTTTTCGGCGATGAAATTCTTTCGCTCGTTCAGCCCGTCGCCCAGCAGGATGTTAAAATAATAGGCAGTGCGTTCTGCATCCTCCGGCATGACCTTAACGAGCCGCCGGGTTTCCGGATTCATGGTGGTCATCCACATCATTTCCGGGTCATTCTCGCCCAGACCCTTGGAGCGCTGGATGTTGACCTTTTTCCCCTCCAGCTCCTTTAGTATCTTAACCTTTTCCTGCTCGGTGTAGGCAAACCAGGTTTTGTCTTTACAGGTGATTTCAAACAAGGGAGATTCCGCGATATACACATAGCCATCCCGAATCAGCGTGGGGCAAAGCCGGTAGATCATGGTGAGAATCAGGGTGCGGATCTGGAAGCCGTCATAGTCCGCATCGGTGCAGATAACCACCTTGCTCCACCGCAGGGCGGAAAGATCAAAGGAGGAAAGCTCCTTGGATTTCTTGCCCTGGATCTCCACGCCGCAGCCCAGCACCTTCATCAAATCCGTAATGATGGGAGATGCAAAAATCTTATTGTAGTCCGCTTTCAGACAGTTGAGAATTTTGCCCCGCACCGGCATAATCCCCTGGAATTCCGCGTCCCGGCTGAGCTTGACGCTGCCCAAAGCGGAATCGCCCTCCACGATATAGAGCTCCCGAACGGACACATCCTTGCTGCGGCAGTCCACAAATTTCTGCACCCGGTTGGAAATATCAATGGCTCCGGAGAGCTTCTTCTTCACGCTGGATTTGGTTTTCTCCGCAGATTCCCTGGCCCGCTTGTTCACCAGGATCTGCTCGGCAGCCCGGTCGGCCTCCTGCTTATTCTCGATGAACCAGACCTGCAATTGCTCCTTGAAAAACGCCGTCATGGCCTCCTGGGTGAATTTGGAATTGACGGATTTCTTTGTTTGATTTTCAAAGCAGCCAATGGTGGAAAAGCAGTTGGTCACCAGCACCAGACTGTCCTGAATGTCCTGGAAGATGATCTTGCTCTCGGTTTTGGTGTACTTATTGTTGTCTCTCAGGTATTTGTCGAAAGCAGCGGTAAAGCCGGAGCGAACCGCCTTATCCGGGCTTCCGCCGTATTCCAGCCAGGAGGAATTGTGGTAGAACTCAATGTGTGATACCTGCTTGGAGAAGCAGAAGGAGGCTGTGATTTTCAGCTTCATCTCCGGCCGGTTGTCCGCATCCCGGCCACGGCGCTCCGTCTCCCAGTACACAGGCATGGTGAACGCATTGTCCCCAACCAATTCCTCGATATATTGCTTGATGCCATCGGCGTAGCAGAATTCCTCCTGCTCAAATTTCCCGCCAACCTGATTGCGGAATTTGAACGTGATACCCTTGTTCACCACTGCCTGACGGCGGAGCACATCCCGGTAATATTCCACCGGAATATCGATCTCCGTAAACACCTGCTTGTCCGGCTTCCAGTGGAAGACGGAACCGGTCTTTTTCCGGTCGGTGGGTTCTTTTTTCAGGCCGCCAATGTTTCTGCCCCGCTCGAAGTGCAGATCATAGCGGAAACCATCCCGGCGGATGGTGGCATCAAAAAATTCAGAGGCATACTGGGTGGCGCAGGAGCCCAGCCCGTTCAGGCCCAGGGAATACTCGTAGTTCTCGCCGTTCTCGCCGTACTTACCGCCGGCATACATTTCGCAGAAAACCAGCTCCCAGTTGTAGCGCTTTTCCTTTTCGTTATAGTCCACGGGGCAGCCCCGGCCGAAATCCTCGACCTCCACGCTCAAGTCCTCGAATCTTGTGACGATGATGGTATCGCCGTGGCCCTCCCGAGCTTCGTCGATGGCGTTTGAGAGGATCTCAAACACCGCATGCTTGCAGCCCTCCAAATCATCCGAGCCGAAAATGACCGCAGGACGTTTCCGCACCCGATCCTCGCCTTTCAGCATGGAGATGCTGGTATTTCCATATTGTTCTTGCTGCTTTTTACTAGCCATTTTTCATACCTGCCTAAGCTTCCCATAATAATTCCAGTGTATTATATGCAAAAACAGAGCAAAAGTCAAGAAACGGGTTTTTTTCAATTCCTTTAGAAATAACTTTCTCATGGCTGCTCATACTATTGACACTGTTTATAAAAGGAGAGAAAACGCGTGGAATCCATCTGGACAAGCACCGTCAGGATGCCCCAATTTCCAGCTCTGGGAGAAGATGTGCAAACGGATGTGCTGATCATCGGAGGCGGTATGGCAGGCTTGCTCTGTGCCCATCAATTGCAGCAGGCAGGCGTAAGCTGCATCGTGGCAGAGGCCAGAACCATTGCATCCGGCATTACAAAAGACACCACCGCCAAAATAACCTCTCAGCACGGTCTGATCTACCGAACACTGCTCAAGCGTTTTGGCCCGGAGCGGGCAAGATGCTACTGGCAGGCCAACCAGGAGGCATTGAACGCATTCCGAGTGTTATGCCGGCATATCGACTGCGATTTCACCACCCAGGATCATTTCATCTACTCCAAGGCTGACCGTCAAATCCTGGAAGCGGAGCTTGCCGCTCTGGCGGCCGTGGGCTGTCCGGCGAAGCTGGAACCGCATCTTCCGCTTCCTTTCCCCACAGTGGGGGGGATAAAATTCCCTCAGCAGGCCCAATTCCATCCGTTGAAATTCCTGGCCTCCATCGTTGGGAATTTGAACATCTATGAAAATACCCCTGTTCTGGAATGGAAAGAACAGGAGGCCGTCACGGAGCATGGCAGAATTCATGCCGATTCCATCATTGTCGCCACCCATTTTCCATTCCTCAACAAGCACGGCAGTTACTTTCTCAAGCTCTACCAGCAGCGCTCCTATGCCCTTGCCCTGGAAAACGCTCCGAGCTTGGAGGGCATGTATCTGGACGCCCAGGAAAACGGACTCTCTTTTCGAAGCCATCAGGATTCCCTGATTCTGGGCGGCGGAGGGCACCGAACCGGTAAAACCGGCGGCGGCTGGCAGGAATTGGAGCAATTCGTCAAGGCCTACTATCCCCAGGCGGAGATCACCCATCGCTGGGCCACCCAGGACTGCATGACCCTGGACGGCATTCCCTATATCGGCCAATACAGCGCCCGAACCCCCAACCTTTATGTGGCCACCGGCTTCAACAAATGGGGGATGACCTCCTCCATGGTGGCCGCACGGCTGCTTACGGATTTGATTACCGGCAAAGGAAGTCCCTATGCTTCGCTGTTCTCTCCCTCCCGAAGTATCCTCCGGCTCCAGCTGGGAGTCAACAGCTTTGAAGCGGTTCGCAATCTGGCAACCCCAACCCCCAAGCGCTGCCCTCACATGGGGTGTGCCCTGAAATGGAATCCCCAGGAACACAGCTGGGACTGTCCCTGTCACGGCTCCCGATTCACGGAAAGTGGGAAGCTGATTGATAACCCAGCCACGGGGGATATTCCGTCTTCCGGCAGCTCTCCCATTGAAAAGTGAAAAAAACTCTTGTTTTTTTCCAGATGTGCGGTTATAATATCCCAAGAAACAGATAGGAGGTCATTTTCATGGCTGTTAAAATCGAAAAAGAAACCATCATTGGCGATATTCTGGACATCGCACCCCAGAGCGCTCCCCTGTTCTTCGCCATCGGTATGCATTGCCTGGGCTGCCCCTCTTCCCGGGGCGAAACCGTTGAAGAAGCCTGCATGGTGCACGGCGTGGACTGCGACGGCTTCCTGGCGCAGCTGAATCATTTCCTGGAAGCTTACGAAGCAGAACAGGCCAAGGGATAACGGATTACAGGGTTGCCCTATGGGCAGCCCTTTTCCTTTGTCCACCCAATGTGTTCATCAGGAGGTACCCCATGAAGCTCCCCCTTTCCAATCGTCTGCAAAAGTGCTGCCAGTTTGTCCATCCCGGTGATCGGGTGGCAGATATCGGCTGCGACCATGGCTACTTGGGAATCTATCTGCTGGAAAACAGCATCGCATCCAGCGTGATCGCGTCGGATGTGAAGGAAAACCCCCTCCAGAGCGCAGTGATCAACGCCCATAAATTCGGCGTTCAGGATCATATTTCTTTCCATCTGTCCGACGGTCTTCGGAATGTTCCCCGGGATTTTGACTGCCTGGTCTGCGCCGGTATGGGGGCGGACACCATGATTTCCATTCTGGAAGCGGCCCCCTGGATACGGAACCCCAAATACCGATTGGTGCTTCAATGTCAGAGCAAGCGGCCGGAGCTTCGCAAATATCTGTCCTCCACCGGTTTTTCCATTTCCAGAGAAACCCTGGTCAAGGACGGCAAATTTATCTATCCGGTGATGGAGGTCGTCTATGCCCCCGGCATTCCCCTTGCTCCCTGGGAGTATTACATCACGCCGCAGCTGTTGGAAGACAACTCTCCCCTGCTGCCGGAATTCCTGGCACGGGTCATTGGCGGACTGGAAGAGCGCGCCAAAGGACTTCATCGGGATGGCGGCGAGAAATACGAAGCCGTGGCCGAGGTGCTTCGGCATCTGCAAGCCTTGAAAGGAGCAACCCCATGACGACTGTAAAGGATATCATTCATTTTATGGAAACTCTTGCCCCCCAGTCAAAGAAGGAAAGCTGGGACAATGTGGGGCTGCTGTGTGGGCGGGAGAGCCAGGAGGTCCGCACCGTTCTTGTGGCCCTGGACCCCTTTGAAGACACCGCCCGGGAGGCTGTGGATATTGGCGCGGAGCTGATTCTCACCCACCATCCCCTTATTTTTCATCCTCTTCCGTCCATCACGGATGATACCGCCATCGGAAGAACCGTTTTCACCCTGGTGCGCCATGATATCTCCGCTTTCTGTGCTCACACCAATCTGGACATCGCACCGGAGGGGGTGAACCATCAGCTTGCAAAGGTGCTGGGATTGGAGAATATCACCGTCATTGATCCCACGGAACCGGGCTGGGGTCTGATGCGCCAGGGAACTGTGGCAGAGCAATCCCTGGAATCGTTTCTTTCCAAGGTGAAGCAGGCACTGAATGCTCCCGGGCTTCGTTATGCCTCTGCCGGAAAAAAGGTGCACCATGTGGCCGTGGGCGGCGGCGCCTGCGGCGAGGAATGGCCAGCCGTCGTCCGCTCCGGCTGCGATACCTTTGTCACCTCCGATGTAAGGTACAATGATTTCTGGGACGCCAGAGATGCCGGACTGAATATCATTGACGCCGGTCACTTCTACACCGAAAACCCGGTGTGCACCTACTTAAAGGAGGCGCTTTCCGCCGCTTTTCCAGAAATCAAGGTTGTCATATCTCAAAAGCACCGGGACTGCATGAAATTTTACGGATGAATTTCAGATTTGGTGTTGCTTTTTTGATTTTTGAGTGCTAGAATAGATTGAACATTTTTTGAAACAATTCCAGAAGGGAAGATTTTTGATATGTCCGGACATTCCAAATGGCATAATATCCAGAAAACCAAGGGCGCACAGGATGCAAAGCGCGCTGCCGCCTTTACAAAGATCGCTAAGGAAATGATCGTCGCCGTGAAAGAAGGCGGCGGAGCTACCGACCCCGCCTACAACTCCCGGCTTGCCACCATCATCACCAAAGCCAAAGCTGCCAACATGCCCAACGATAACATCAAGCGGGTGCTGGAAAAGGCCGCCAGCTCCGGCAGCGGCGAGAGCTACGAAGCCATCACCTACGAAGGCTACGGCCCCGGCGGCGTGGCTGTCATCGTGGAAGCCATGACCGAC
>JAXECZ010000159.1:0-3819 GCA_034104845.1 Faecousia sp.
CCATTCGGGAGCGCAGCCCACCACGGGAACCTGGGAGATGTTGATGCCCCAGTCCTTCGCGATGTCGGAAGCCAGAATCATCATACGGGAGATATCCACGCAGGAGCCCATGTGCAGAACAGGAGGAATGCCGGCCAGCTCGCACACGCGCTTCAGACCGTCGCCGCAGTATTCCTTGGCCTGCACGGGATCCATGAGGCCGGCCTTGGCAGCAGCCTGGGCGGCGCAGCCGGAGGCAATGACGATGATGTCGTTTTCCAGCAGCTTCTTCATCAGGCCGATGTGGGCGGAGTCGGGACGAACCTTGGGGTTGTTGCAGCCGACCATGGCCACAGCACCCCGGATAACGCCGGAATATACGCACTCGACCAGGGGCTTGGTGGTGCCAAACTCGTCTACCTGGGAGTTGGCAACGCCGTCCAAAACCTTCTTGATGGCCTCCACAGAGTAGCCCACCCGGGCGTTCTGCTTCAGGTTGGGGATGTTCACCAGGCTCTGATCCCGGTTCTTGAAGTTCTCAATGGCCATCTTCACGATTGCCTTGGCATTCTCACCGGCGGTAGCGGAGGAGAAGCGGATGAACTCGGAGTCGGGCATCCGGGCAATGGGGGAGGTAGTGATGAACTTGGTATGGAAGCACTTACTCAGAGGTCCCAGAGCGGGGAAGATGCACTGCACGTCCACAACGATGGCCTCGCAGGCACCGGTGAGGACCACGTTCTCCTGGTTCAGATAGTTACCGGCCATGGGGACACCGTGACGCATGGCAACCTCGTTGCTGGTGCAGCAGACACCGGAGATGGTGATGCCCTTGGCGCCCATGGACTTGGCGTAGGCGATCATCTCGGGGTCATTGGCGTAGTAGACGATCATTTCGGAAAGGCTGGGGTCATGGCCATGGACCACGATGTTGACGTTGTCCTTCTCCATAACGCCCAGGTTGGCGGTGGTGTCGATGGGCTTGGGGGTGCCGAACAGCACATCGGAGAACTCGGTGCCCATCATGGAACCGCCCCAGCCATCGGACAGGCCGGCCCGCAGGGACTGACGAATCAGCGCTTCGGGGAGGCTGGAGCAGCCCATGTGGGTCATGTGCATGGACTGGGAGACCTCCCGGTCGATGGCCCGGGGCTCGATCTCGGCCTCATGCCACAGCTTCTGGGTGTGCTCGGGAGCCCGCTTCAGGAACCGCTGTACGCCGAAAGGCTTGCCGTATTCCATCAGGCCGGTTTCCGCAACCTCGTGGGCCAGGTCGTAGATATCCTTGCCCTCGGTCTCGATGCCCCACTCCTTAGCGATGCGGATGAGCTTCTCGGGATCCTTGACGGTGTAATTGCCGCCCTCTTTGGTCTGATAGAGGGTGTGGCAGATTTCGCGGCCGTGGTCGGAGTGCGTTGCGGCGCCGCCGGCGGTGAAGCGCAGGTAGTTACGGCCGACGATACCGTGAACATCGCAGCCGCAGATGCCTCTGGGGCTCTTGGGAGTAATGCGGCAGGGGCCCATGGAGCAGATACGGCAGCAGGTACCCGCTTCGCCGAAGCCGCAGTGGGGAGTCTGGTTCTTGACACGCTGCTGCCAGGAGTCAGCGCCAACCTTTTTGCCGGTTTCCAGCAGAGCATTGGTGGCAGCCTCCATCTCCTCGACAGTGGTCAGATATGCCCAATCCTTCAAAGTGATTTCCTCCTAAAAAAGATATTCAAATGAAAACCAGATACATCTTGACAGTAATCCATAATGTATCGATAATATTGTACTAATTTCTGCCTCAATTGTCAATTGTCACTTTGGCAGGAAAACGGACGATATTTCCATCCCCCATAGGGGGATTTTTGTTACATATGCAATTGACTTCCTGGGATACAATTGTGAAGCCAATGTAAATCTTTTCGAGCGCCCCTTGTCAATTGAGAAAATTTTGTTATAATAATCCTGCATGTTAAAATAAGGTTAAAACGAGGTAATCCTTATGAAAAAAATGCTTTTCATCATGAATCCCTATTCCGGAAAGCGCCGGGCCAACCGATATCTGACAGAGATCCTGGAACTGTTCAACCGGGCGGATTACCTGGTCACCGTGCACATGACCGCCGGACAGGCAGACGCCACCCGGGCGGCCAAAGACCTGAGCGCGGGCATGGACATTGTGGTTTGCTGCGGCGGCGACGGCACTTTCAACGAAACGGTGGCAGGGCTCCAGATGGCGGGCGTGGACATTCCCGTGGGCTACATCCCCGCCGGCTCCACCAATGATTTCGCCGCCAGCCTGAAGATCCCCACCGAGCCCCTGGAGGCCGCCCAGGAAATCGTGGATGGCCACCCGGTTTCCTATGATTCCGGCAGCTTCAACGGCCGGTTTTTCTCTTACGTTGCCTCCTTTGGCGCCTTTACCAAAACCAGCTACACCACCCCCCAGTCCATCAAAAACGCCCTGGGGCACACCGCCTATGTGCTCAGCGGCATTTCCGAGTTGTCCCAGATTCACACGGAGCACGTCCGGCTGGAAATCGGGGACGAAATCGTAGAGGATGATTTTCTCTTCGGCGCTATCTGCAATTCCACCTCTGTAGGCGGCATTCTTACCCTGGATCCCCGGCAGGTGGACATGGCCGACGGCAAGCTGGAGGTGCTGCTGGTCCGCTCCCCCAAAAGTCTGCTGGAGCTCACCGACTGCATTGCGGCAGTGCAGAGCCAGCAGTACAACAACTGTGAAATGATCACTTTCCGCTCCGGCAGCGAAATCAAAATCACCGCCAGCCCCGATATGCCCTGGACCCTGGACGGGGAGCGGGAGGATGGCCACGAGCACATCCTCATCACCAACAATCACCTGTCCTACCGGCTGGTGCAGACCCGGAGTGAAGACGATGCATAATTCCACCCTTTGCTATCTGCTCCGGGGGGATGAGGTGCTGATGCTCCACCGGGTAAAAAAGGAGCGGGACATCAACAAGGACAAGTGGATCGGCATCGGCGGAAAATTTGAATTTGAGGAATCCCCCGACGAATGCCTGCTGAGAGAAGCCAAGGAGGAAACCGGACTGACCCTCACCTCCTGGCGCTGCCGGGGAATTGTCACGTTCCTGAACGAGGGCGGCGAGGGGGAATATATGTACCTGTTCACCGCCGACGGCTTCCAGGGCGAAATGATCGAATGCGACGAGGGGAACCTGGAATGGGTCAGCCGGGAATTTCTGGAAACGCTGCCCATGTGGGAGGGGGACAAAATCTTTTTGGATCTATTATGGCAGGACGCCCCCTTTTTCCTCCTCACCCTCCGCTACCGAGGGGATAAGCTGATGGAGGCCGTATTAAACGGAAAGAAAATCAAATAGCAGCCAGCGGCAAATTGGAATTTGGCGGGGAGGCCCCACCGCCGGAATATCTCATATCTTAAAAAACTGCACCCTTATCCGCTTTGGACAAGGGTGCATTCTTGTTTATTCTTCCGCTCTGGGGAACACCAATGTTACCTTGAACAAATCCCCATCCACCAGCAATTGCAGCTGGCCCTTTTGCAGCTCCATCAGGCTTTTGGCGATGTTCAGCCCCAGGCCGCTGCCTTCCGTATTGCGGGAGGAATCCCCCCGGACAAAGCGCTCCATCAGCTCCTCGGCGCTGATGTTCAGCTGGGCACCGGAGATATTCTTGAAAGAGATCACCGCCTTATCCTCCACCGCGCTCACATCCACATAAAGCCGGGTTCCCGGGAGGGCGTATTTCACCGCGTTACTCAGCACATTGCTCATGGCCCGCCACAAAAGCCTGCCGTCGGCAAGCAGATACACGGTTTCCTCGCTCTGATGAAATACCGGAGTGAGA
>JAXECZ010000172.1:0-13229 GCA_034104845.1 Faecousia sp.
GCGGCTCAGGGCGTTGAGCTTTTCCACCGCGTCCAGATTGTTGCCGTGGTAGCCGATGCGCCGCATTCTGGTGATGGGCTTTCCCGTTTCTGTGAGAATGCTGACGATCAGATAGTTGGGGATGGCAAACACCTCCGATTCGATGCCGTAGCTCTGCAGCACCCGGGACATGCTGTCCTCCACCCGAAAGGTCTCCGCGCCGCTGATGGAAAGCTCATAGCCCAAATCCGCAGCCAAATCCATAATGGTATTGTAATCCATAGATACCCTCGTCTGTCTGTTTAGGATTTCAACCGGCTTTTCTTGCCGGGAACAGTATACCACAGCGGCGGAAAAAAACAAGCCTTTTCTCATGGAAAAACCGCCTCCAAAGTGGAAGCGGTTTTGAGAGTTATCCCTTTCTCACAAAGAGAATGCCCATGGTGCCGGGGCCGCAGTGGCAGGAGATGGTACACCCGGCCACCGTCTCGATGACGTTCCGGAACTGACCGAATTCGGCAACTCCATTCCGGACGGTTTCCAGGCTGCTTTGGGAAACATCGGTATGGGTGATGAAAATTCTGTCCGTATCCAGGTCTTCCCGGCCAGCCAGCCTGTCCTTTACATAGGCGGCCAAGCACTTTTCAATATGCCCCCGGTACTTTTTCACCACCACCATTTTCCCATCCTTTACCTCAATGCAGGGCTTTAGGCTCAGAAGATTCGCCCCCAGTGCGGCGGCGCCGGAGCAGCGGCCTCCCTTGACCATGTATTCCAGCCGGTCTAACACAAAGCTGGCCTCCACCCGGGAGGCGAAATCCTCCAGCTGCTGCTTCAGCTCGTCCATGTCCTTGGCGCTCTGGGCCAGCTCCCAGGCCTTTAATACCACCAGCCCCTGACCGGTGGAGAGATTTTTGGAATCGATCACCCGGACGTTTTCAAAATCCGCCGCCGCGATGCAGGCGTTCTGATAGCTGGAGGAAAAGCCGGAGCCGATATTCACATGGATCACGCCGTCGTATTCACCGGCGTATTTGGCAAATTCCTCCTGGTAAACCGTCACCCCTCTGGCTGCGGTGCTGCACAGACTGCCGCCGGAGGCAACATGGGCAAAAATATCCGCCGGGGTGATGGTAATGCCGTCCAGAAATTCCTGATTGTTTTTCATCACGATCAGCGGAACGATCCCAATTTGATAGGCTTCCAGCAGCTCAGGGGAGAGGTCACAGGTGCTGTCGGAAATAATTTTTACTCTCATCTTCCATTATCCTTTCCTGTTGGTCAGCGGCAGCCGCTGAGGCCTGGCCGCACTTCATCCTGCCATTGGGCTCCGTGGTTTTCTCCGGAGTGATTCGCTGCCCCGGAAAACCTCCTACAGTATCCCAAAGGGAAGTATGCTATCCAAAAGCACATGCTTGCTTTTTGAATCATCGGTGGTAAAATAGTATCACAGAGAATAGAATGTGTCAATAAAAACGATTGACGGCGGAGGAAAAATAGAGGATAATACGATCAGCTTCCGGCCGTCGGTTTTGGAAAGCACAACGAAACCATTCAGGAGGAGAATCACATGGAAACAGTCATTCAGGCATGGGATATGCCCTGGGGCAGCTGCAGGGCCTGGGCGGAAAAGGGGGCGTGAGCATGCAGAACGATTTCTTTTACCCCTCTAAGGGCGTTGGAAAGGTTCACGCCTGCCGCTGGAGTCCGGAGCAGCCGCCGGTTGCCATCGTTCAGATCATCCACGGGATCGCCGAGCATGTGGAGCGCTATCAGGACTTTGCTCAGTATCTGAACCGCCTTGGCTATCTGGTGGTGGCGGAGGATCACATGGGCCACGGGAAAACCATCAACGGCGGCGGCATTCAGGGCTATTTCCACGGCGGCTGGTTCACGGCGGTGGACGACAGCTACGCCCTTTTGCAAAGCACCCGCAGGGAATTTCCGGAGCTTCCGTATTTTCTTTTCGGTCACTCCATGGGCTCCTTCATGACCAGGACCATTCTGTGCAAATACCCCAACAGCGGCATCAGCGGGGCCATTCTCTGCGGCACCGGCTGGCAGCCAAAGGCAGTTCTATCCACGGGAATTGCCGCCTGCGAGGCATTCTGCAAGATCCAGGGGGAGAAGACCCCCAGCAGGGCGCTGGAAAGGCTGGTGTTTTCCGGCTACAATCAAAAGGTGGAGCATCCCAAAACCGCCTACGACTGGCTGACCAGGGACAGCCGCATCGTGGAAAAATTCCTTTCCGATCCTCTCTGCGGCTTCACCCCCACGGCGGGCTTAATGCGGGATATGCTGAAAGGCATCCGGTTTATCCAGGCCCCCCGCAGCCTGTTCGCCATGAAAAACGACCTGCCGGTATTCTTCATCGCCGGGGGAGATGACCCGGTGGGAAGCTATGGCAGGGGCGTACTCCGGGCCGCCGACGCCTTCCGCAGTGCGGCAATGGCGGATGTGAGCTGCAAAATCTATCCCCTGGGACGGCATGAGATTCTGAATGAAATCAACAAAGAGGAGGTTTATCAGGATGTAGCCGTCTGGCTGGAGAAAAAACGCTTAGGCCCCGCGGCCAATTCGTTACGAACCTTGGGCAGTTGACCCACAACCCCAGAGATATAAGATATAAGATATGAGATATAAGATATGAGATAAAATGCTTATCGGCTGTTTGCTCAGCAAACAGGTATAAAGGTGTTTATCGGGGTGTTTCGTAGGGAATGCATTCATGCATTCCGCCCGGTAATGTCTTTTGAGGCAGCCGGTTGAATGGAAAAAGTTGTAATTTATGTGGGAAAACATACCATTCAACCCACCATGGAGGTTACTCAACATTTCGGAACGGATAAATCCGTTCCCTACGAAACTGCTCTACAACTTCCCTTTTGTGTTTTTGGTAACTTGGCTGTTTATGTCCGTTTTATGGGACACAATGCTTGCTATACTATTGCCATTCAGAAACGGAAAGGCTGATGGCAATGTTCTCCATGCGTTACATTCACGGACATGTGATGGTATATGACAAAAACGGCAAATTCCTGTTCTCGGCGGATACGGAGCGGGAGGCCAGAGAGGAACTGGAGGAATATGAGGAATATTCGGCTTGACCTTTGCTATGACGGCAGCCGCTACCTGGGCTGGCAGCGGCTGAATGGGGAAAGCAACACCATTCAGGGAAAGCTGGAGCAGACCCTGAGCAGAATCCTGGGGGAACCCATCCAGATCAACGGCAGTGGACGGACGGACGCGGGCGTCCATGCCCAGCTTCAGGTGGCTTCCTTCCACTGTGAGAATGCCATGGATACGGATGAAATGCTATCGGAGCTGCGGCGGTATCTCCCGGAGGACATCGGCATATATTCCTGCAAAGAGGCATCGCCCCGGTTCCATGCCCGGCTCAACGCCAAAAGGAAAACCTACTGCTACCGGATCTGGAACAGCGAAGCGCCCTGCGTGTTTCAAAGGCGGTATGTGGCATTTTTCCCGGAGAAGCTGGATGTAAGCGCCATGGAAAAGGCGGGAGAACAGCTTGTGGGAAAGCACGATTTTGCCGCGTTCTGCACCCGGGCAAACAAAAAGAAATCCACCCAGCGGGAAATCTACCGGGTATCCCTGGAGCGGGTGGGGGAGGAAATCCACATTCTCGTCACGGCGGACGGATTTCTCTATAACATGATGCGAATTATCGCGGGCACCTTGATCGAAGCGGGCAGGGGAGAGCGGACACCCCAGAGCATCCCGGAATTGTTCTCCGCCAGCCGCAAGGAGGCGGGCTTCCTGGCCCCCGCCAAGGGACTGTGCCTGATGGAGGTAGAATATTGAACATTCAGATTTTCGGAAAAAGCAAATGCTTCGACACCAAAAAGGCGGAGCGTTATTTTAAGGAGCGGCGAATCAAATACCAGTACATTGATCTTTTGCGCTACGGTATGTCCGGCAAGGAATTCGACAGTGTGCTTCGCGCTGTTGGCGGCATTGACAACCTGATCGACTGGAACGGCAAACAGCAGCAGATCACCAATATGAAGTACATGGACGATAAAAGCGCCAAGGAGGACAAGGTTTTTGATGACCCCAGCCTGATGAAAACCCCAATTGTACGAAACGGAAAACAGGCAACTATTGGTTACAGTCCCGAGGTTTGGGCAACTTGGGAATGAAAAAAGATTCACGAAAGCAGTCTCGCGGCGAGGCTGCTTTTTTCTGCCGTTTTTCATTTTTTTCTTGCAGTTTCTGTGAAAAAGTGATATGCTAGGAGGACTCGCATGAACCACATTCTCAACCGCCTTTATGGGCTGCTGTGGGGCGGCCCCATGCTGGCTCTGATCACCGGCGTTGGCGTCTGGCTCACCATCTGTACCCGCTGTGCCCAGGTGCGGCTTTTTCCCCAGTCCCTGCGGCGGCTGTTCCATAAAGCGGCCCCGGAGGAGGGGGGCGTATCCCCGTTCCGGGCCCTTTGTACCGCCCTGGCTGCCACCGTTGGCACCGGGAATCTGGTGGGGGTAGCGGGAGCCATCTGCCTGGGTGGGCCGGGCTCCGTGTTCTGGATGCTGGTGTTTGCGTTCTTCGGCATGGCGGTGAAGTACGCCGAGGCCGCCCTGGCCGTGCGCTTCCGGGAAAAGCACCACGGTGCCGCTGTGGGCGGGCCCATGTATCTGATCCGCACCTGCCTGTCACGCCGCTTTCTTCCCCTTGCCTACCTATACAGCCTCTGCGGCATTTTGGCCAGCTTTGGCGTGGGAAATATGACCCAGGTCAATGCAATTATCACCGGCATTCAGGGCATCACACCAAGGTTTTCGCCCCTCAGCCTGGGGCTGGCTGTGACCATTCTGGTGGGGCTTTCCTTTTTGAAAGGCGCCGATTCCATTGGCCGCATCGCGGAAAAGCTGATCCCCATTGCGTCGGGCGTCTATATTCTGCTGTGCCTGCTGTTTCTGATGCTCAAAGCGCCGCTGCTTCCCGGCGCGCTGTGGAGCATCCTCACCGGCGCCTTTTCTCCCAGAGCCGTTACAGGGGGGGTGATCGGCTCCGCGTTCCAGGCGGTGCAGACGGGCTGCAGCCGGGGGATATTCACCCACGAGGCTGGGATGGGCACCGCCTCCATCGCCCACGCCTCGGCCAGTGTGCGCCATCCGGCGGAGCAGGGGATGATGGGGCTTTTGGAGGTATTTCTGGATACCTTTGTCATCTGCAGCCTCACCGCTCTGGTGATTTTATGCAGCGGCATCCCCATTCCTTACGGGATGGACGCCGGTGCCAGCCTGACCACCGAAGCCTTTTCCGCCGTTTATGGCCGCTTTGGGAAAACCATCGTCTGCCTGTTTCTGGTTCTGTTTGCCTACGCCACCATTCTGGGCTGGAGCTTCTACGGGCTGCGCTGCACGGAGTTCGTCTTCGGGAAAAATGCCGCTTCCGGCTTCTTCCTGCTGCAAACTTTGGCGGTGCTTCTGGGCGCGGTGATGAAAACGCCCCAGATATGGCGCATGGCTGAAATCCTCAACGCCCTCATGGCGCTGCCCAATTTATTCATGCTGCTTGTTCTTAGTCCGCAGCTGCGGATATTGACCGACTCCTATCGGCCGGAATCATCCATTCACAATCGGAGGTAATTATGCAAATTTCCATCAATGCCAACCGCTGCGAGCCCTCGCCCATGCGGAAATTCCACCCCCTTGCGGTGGAGGCCCAAAAAAATGGCAAAACGATCTACCATCTGAACATCGGCCAGCCGGATCTGGAAACGCCCACCGCCTACTATGAAACCATCCGGAATTTTGATCATAAGACCCTGGCCTATGATGCCTCCCCCGGAAACCCCCTGCTCATTGACGCCGTCCGGAAATACTATGCCGGTCTGGGGGTCAGTCTGGAGCCCAACGATGTGCTCATCACCACCGGCGGCAGTGAGGCGCTGCTGCTGACCTGTCTGAGCATTCTGGACCCCTACACCGAGGTGATCATCCCCGAGCCCTACTATCCCAACTACACCACCTTTGTCCATGCCGCCGGAGGCGTCATCCGGGCTCTGCCCACAAACCCCTGGGAGGGCTATCGCTACGCCCAGCGGGAGCGGATTGAGAGCCAGATCACCCGGAACACCCGCGCCATCCTCATCACCAATCCCGGCAATCCCACCGGCGTGGTGCTGAATCAGGAGGAAATGCGGATGATCGCCGACATTGCCAAGGAGCACGACCTGTTTTTGATCTGCGACGAGGTGTACCGGGAATTCTGCTATGACGACAAGTTCGGCGTCCCCACCATGGCCCGGTTCGACGACATTCAGGAGAATCTGGTCATCATCGACTCCGTATCCAAGCGGTTCTCCGCCTGCGGTGCCCGGGTGGGGGCGGTGATCACCAAGAACAAGGAGCTCCAGGCAGCCATTTTGAAGTTCTGCCAGTCCCGTCTGTCCGTGGCTACCATTGACCAGCTGGGCGCCGCCGCCCTCTACAGCGTGGGCACGGAGTTCTTCCAGAAGAGCAAGGCCGAGTACCGCCGCCGGAGGGACACCGTGATTTCCGGCCTGCGGAAGATTCCCGGCGTGGTGGTGGAGGAGCCCATGGGCGCGTTCTATGTGATGGCCAGCCTGCCGGTGGATGATTCCGACAAGTTCCAGAAATGGCTTTTGCAGGAGTTTGACGACAATGGCGACACCGTGATGTTCGCCCCCGGAGCGCCGTTCTACGAGACCCCCGGCAAGGGCATCAACGAGGTGCGGATCGCCTATGTGCTGAAGCAGGAGAATCTGGAGCGGGCCATGGAGGTGCTTGCCGCCGGAATCGCCGCCTACCAGAAACAGGTGATGCACGTCACCAGTCCCAGCATCGACGGCTGACAGAATACATATTCAGGAATTAATCTGCTTGACGAACCAAACCGATCTATAAAAATTTCCCCCGGAAAATTCCGGGGGAATCGTCTTTTTTAGCCCTTTGCCTCTTTCAAAGCTTTTGCCAGCTGGTCGGGGCAGGAGGTGGACTTCATGCCGCATTTGGTGCCCTCCAGCCGGGTGATCACATCGTCAACGTTCATGCCCTCCACCAGAGCGCCGATTCCTTTCAGGTTGCCGTTGCAGCCCCCCAGGAACTGAACATTTTTCACCTTGCCATCCTCAATGTCGAAGAAAATCTTCTGAGAGCAGGTGCCCTTGGTCTTGTATTCGTACTGCATACTTCTTATCCTTTCTGATAGAAAATAATGTCTGCCAGCTTGGCGTTTACCAGCCGCGCCAGCTCCTTGGGACTCAGAATCAGCTGATGCCCCCGTTCACCGGCGGATACCGCGATCTGCTCCCACAGTTCACAGGTTTCGTCCAAAAAAGTGGGAAACCGTTTTTTCATTCCCACCGGGCTGCAGCCGCCGCGGATATAGCCTGTGAGAGGAAGCAGCTCCTTCACGGCGATGAGCTCCATGTTTTTGTCCCCCGCTGCCTTTGCCGCCTTTTTCAAATCCAGCTCGCAGCAGACCGGGATGCAGAACACGTTGATTCCGGTGCGCTCCCCCCGGGCAACCAGGGTTTTGAACACCTGCTCCGCCGGCATGTGCAGCGCCTCGGCGGCGTGGATTCCGCTCAGGTCTTTTTCGTCGAATTCGTAAAAGGCTTCCCGGCAGCGGATTCCGGCCTGCTCCACCAGGCGCACTGCGTTGGTTTTTGCGTTCATATCATCACCGGCTTCATTATACGACAGAATAGCCATGGTTTCAAGGGTGAATATTCCTGATTTTTTCGGATACCATAACCGAAAAAGGAGGCAATCAGATGACGGAACAGAAAAATCCGGATATGCGAAAGCAGGAGCGGGAGCAGCTGCTGGACCTGGGGTCCGACTTGAGCCGATCCTCCGGCAGCAATATCTACACCCTCACCATCATCGGCCAGATCGAGGGCCATCAGGTAGCGCCGGAAACAGTGAAAACCACCAAATACGAGCACATTCTCCCCCTTTTGGCGGGAATTGAGGAAAGCACGGAAATCGACGGCCTGCTGCTGCTTCTGAACACCGTGGGCGGGGACATTGAAGCCGGTCTTGCCATTGCGGAGATGGTGGCAGGGATGAAAAAGCCCACGGTGTCCCTGGTGCTGGGGGGAGGGCACTCCATCGGGATTCCCTTGGCGGTGTGCACCAAGCGTTCCTTTATCACCCCCACCGCCAGCATGACGGTGCATCCCGTCCGCATGACCGGCCTGGTGGTGGGAGCGCCCCAGACCTACCGGTATTTCCAGCGGATCCAGGAGCAGATCACGGATTTTGTCACCGCAAATTCCAAAATCACAAGGAAGGCCTTTGAGGACTATATGATGGCCACCGGGGAAATGGCCACGGATGTGGGAACCATTCTCTATGGAAAGGAAGCGGTGGCCTCGGGACTCATCGACCGTCTCGGCGGCCTGAACGACGCTCTGTCCGCCCTGCACAAAATGATCGAGAAAAGCAAGCTGACGAAGGAAGAGAAAAAGCACTGACCAGGGGAGCACCCCCCGGCCAATTCGTTACGAACCTTGGGCAGGAAAAAACCGATTCACCACCATGCCGGCCCTATGCGGAAACAATTTTTGAAAAAGGGCTGGAATTACCGGGCTGTATGTGCTATAATAGAGTGAAAAACTTTGTTAAGGAGCGGACAGTATGGAGTTAAGTGCCCTCGAGCATCTGATCTACGGCATTGTGGCCGGGTTGACGGATATTCTGCCTGTTTCCGAGAAAGCCCACAGCATGTTGCTGCTCAAGGTCCTGGGGGCAAAGTCCATCGGCGGTTTGCCCGTGCTGCTGATTCATCTCGGGATACTGGCTGCCCTGTATCTGTCCAGCCAGGTTCAGCTTGTGAAAATGTCACGGGCCAGGCGGCTGGCGCGGATCCCCAAAAAGCGGCGCAAGCGGCCTCTGGATCTGCGGAGCCTGATGGATTCCCGGTTTCTCACCACCATGCTGCTGCCGGTGATTCTGGTGCTGCTGTTTTATGGGAGGCTCTCCCAGGTGAATTTCAGCCTGCTGGCCGTGTCCGGTCTGCTGTTTTTCAACGGCATCGTGCTCTATATCCCGCAGTTCCTGCCGGGGAGCAACAAGGATGCCCGCTCCCTGTCACGGGTGGAGGGCGCCCTCATGGGGTTGGGCGGCAGCCTGTCCGTGCTTCCAGGTATGTCCGGCGTGGGCGCGTCGGTGTCCATCGGCTCCATCTGCGGGGTGGAGCGGAGCTACGCCCTGAACATGACCCTGATGATGAACATGGCCTATGTGACCGGCATGATTGTGTATGATGTGCTCGGCCTGTTTCAAACCGGACTGGGGCAGCTCAGCTTCCGGTGGGTCATGATTTACTTACTGGCAGCCGCCGGTGGCTTTGTCAGCGCCACGGTGGCAATCAAGGCAATGCGCTCCCTTGTCACAAGACCCAGCTACGCTGTGTTCGCCTACTACTGCTGGGGAATTGCGCTGTTCGCCTTTATCCTGAACCTGATGGCATAAGGAGATATCGATCCATGGCAAAAAAGAAAACCCAACCGGCAGGGAAGAAGCCTGCCGCCACAAAAAAGAATACCACCGCTGCCAAGGCCGGGAAGAATTCCAGGGCAGCCGCCAAAGCGCCCAAGGTGAAAACGGAGTACGATAGCCGGATTCCGCTGTCCACCGTCACGGCCATTGTCAGCCTGGTGCTGTTTGTGCTGTTTTTGGTCATCTGCATCAACCCCGAGGGGCTGCTTTTAAAGGCGATCAACAATCTTCTCACCGGTCTCATCGGAAAGGCTGGGTTCTATTTTTCTGTCCCGGCGCTGCTGTATCTGTTCTTTGTCAATACCTTTGGCCGGAAAAAAGCCCCCGTCATGCGGAGCGTGTGTACCATTGCCTTTGTGCTGCTGTGCGGCTGCATCTACCATCTGGCAGTTCAGACCCAGGGCATTGCCAAAGGCCTTGCTTTGTTCCCTGACCTGTATCTCAGCGGCATTGACGGCAGAAGCGGCGGAGTGCTCTGCGGCGGACTGGCGGTTTTGCTCCGCTGGGCCTGCGGCAGCGCCGTGTCGTATCTGCTCATCGGTCTTGCCGCCGTGCTGACCCTGCTGGGGGCTCTGGACATCACCATTCCCAGCATCATCCGGGCCATCATCAACCGCCCCAAGGAGGATTGGCAGGACGAGGAACAAAAGAGCGTCTATGTGGAGCCCGCCGCCCTGGTGGTGAATCACATTGCCAACAAGCAGATCGAAAACAAGCGCAAGCGGCGGCAGCAGCAGGAGCTGGAATATCAGCGCACCCTGCTGCAGCAGCAGGAGGCCGCGAAGCAGGTGGAGCTGCCGCCGGTGAAAAAGCCGGTGGAGAAGAAGCCCAGCCCTGTTTTTGAGCCGGAAGCCGTGGCAGCGCCTCCGGTGAAGAAGCCCCCGGTGGAGCAGCCCACTGTGCAAAGCGTCCACAGCGGCACCCCGTCCAAGGCGGCTGGGATGATGTCCACCATCGATCTGGACATCGAATCCCCCTTGTTTGCCGGTTCCCGCAGCACCCCCGCCCCGGCGGTTCCGGTGACGGTGGAGGCGGATTTTGACGACGATTTTGAAGACATTCCGGTGGAAATGCCCAAGCTGGAGAAAACGCCGCCCAAGCCGGAGAAAGCCCCCGCCGCTGCTGCTGCCAAAGCTGCAAAGCCCCAGCAGATGCCGGTGATGGAGGAAATTCCCGGCAAGGTATCCGGCAAGGAGGCCCGGGAATCCGCCCAGCAGGTGGCCCTGGAGATTCAGCAGGGGAGTGGAGCTCCTTACCAGGCCTATTCTTTCCCGCCCATCAGCCTCCTGAAGCGGCCCGCCGGAAGCAGCGCCGACGGCACCGACGAAATGCGGGAGAATTCCCGGCGCTTGAACGAGACGCTTCAAAGCTTCCATATCGACGCCCACATCATCAACGTCACCCGTGGGCCCAGCGTCACCCGCTACGAGGTGGAGCTGGACAAGGGTGTGCGGCTGAATAAGCTGACAAACTGCGCCGACGACATAGCCCTGAGCCTGGGTGCCTCCGGCGTCCGCATTGCGGCGGTGCCGGGGAAAATCTCCATTGTGGGCATTGAGGTGCCCAACCGGGCGGTGACTACCGTGTCGCTGCGGGAGGTCATCGATTCTCCGGAATTTGCCAAGTCCAAATCCAAGTCCTCCTTTGCCGTGGGCAAGGACATTGGCGGCTCCTGCATCGTGGGCAATATCGCCAAAATGCCCCATATGCTCATTGCCGGTACCACCGGCTCCGGTAAGTCCGTGTGCATGAATTCCATCATCATCAGCCTGCTGTATAAATCCGGGCCCGAGGATGTGAAGCTCATCATGGTGGACCCCAAAATGGTGGAGCTGGGGATTTACAACGGCATTCCCCATCTGCTCATTCCCGTGGTCACCGACCCGAAAAAGGCGGCGGGCTCCCTCCAGTGGGCGGTGACGGAAATGCTGCGGCGGTATAAGCTCATGTCCGATGTGGGCGTCCGGGATCTGGAATCCTACAACGGCATCATCACCCAGGAGGAAAACGGCCAGAAGCTGCCCCAGGTGGTGATCATCATCGACGAGCTGGCGGATCTGATGCTGGTAGCCGCCAAGGAGGTGGAGGATTCCATCTGCCGCATTGCCCAGATGGGACGCGCCGCCGGGATGCACCTGATCATCGCCACCCAGCGGCCCTCCGCCGACGTGATCACCGGCTTGATGAAAGCCAACATCCCCTCGAGAATCGCTTTCTCCGTGGCCTCCGCCATGGAGTCGAGAATCATTCTGGATACCCAGGGCGCGGAGAAGCTGGTGGGCAAGGGCGATATGCTCTACGCCCCCATCGGAATCGGAAAGCCCCTGCGGGTGCAGGGCTGCTTCGTCACCGACGGCGAGGTGGAGGCAGTGGCCAGCTTCGTCAAGGACAATTTCGCCTCGGATTACAACCAGCAGGTTTTGGAGGAGATCGAAAAGAAAGCCCAGCAGACCGGCAAAACCGGCAAGGGCAGCGCCCCGGAGCCGGAGCCCTCCAACGAGGAATTGGATGGGGATGAAATGCTCCCCGCCGCCGTGGATGTAATCCTGGAAACCGGCCAGGCCTCCGTCTCCATGCTCCAAAGAAGACTGAAGCTGGGCTATGCCCGTGCCGCCAGAATCGTGGACGAGATGGAGGAAAAGGGCATTGTGGGTCCTTTCCAGGGCTCCAAGCCGAGAGCCATTCTGGTGACCAAGGAGCAGTGGGCAGCCATGAAAGGCGGCAGCGTCCAAATGGATTTTGACGATTTGGCGGACAGCGGCGTCCCTGAGGAAATCGACTGACCGGCGTCCATAGAGGGCGCTTTACAGTCCCAGAATGGCGCGCATATCCCCAAAGGAATCCCGCAGCTCCTTTTTTCTGCGGCTGGGGCCGGAAATCTCCTGGGGGAAGCAGCAGCCCAGCAGCCGGTCGTAGATTCTGGCGTAGCCGGTGTTGTCCGGGTTTTTGATCTCATCACCGGAGAGGTTGGTGGTGATGATCATGGGCTTGCCGGAGCGGCAGCGGCTGTCGATGATGTTGAAAATGATCTCCTGCATATACTCGCTCTTTCGCTCCGCCCCCAGGTCGTCGATGATCAGCAGGGCGTAGCGGCCCAAATCCTCGATGTAGCGGTTTTTTCCCTCGGCCATGCCGCTCAGGTCGTTGGTCAGGGTGGCGAAATTGGTCATCCTGGCGGAATAGCCCTGGTCGATGACCCGGTTGGCGATGCAGGCGGCGTAGTAGCTCTTTCCCGTGCCCACGGAGCCGAAGAGCAGCAGACCCTTGCCCTCCTTCAGAAATTTCGGGAAATTTTCCGCGTATCTTGCCATGGCGTCGGAGAGCTTGGCGTTGGCCCTGTCGTCATGCTCAAAGCTCCAGGAGCGCATGGCGGGCTGGTTGAAGCAGATGCGCCGCTTTCTGTCCAGCTCCTCCTGATGCTCCCGCTGCTTTCTCGCCGCCTCTGCCTGCTTGTCGCAGTCGCAGGTGATGGAGGGCTCAAAGTCGCCGAAGCCGGGGATGTGGAGCTTGGTTCTGGTGGGCTGCTGGCAGATTTTGCAGCGGAAAACCCCGTCCTCTGCCAGGTATTCGTTTTTGTTTCTGGGGGCAGCAGCTGCCATCCCCGCAACGATTCCGTTAAAATCAGACATCTTTTTTCTCCTTTCTCTCATAACCGCCTACAGGATACCGGACAGATCGTCCTCCGGAAATGCCTGGGGCGGTTTGTTGCTTTTGGGCTCCCGCCTGTTCCAGGAGCGCAGGGTTGCATAGTGG
>JAXECZ010000189.1:0-7192 GCA_034104845.1 Faecousia sp.
TGGGTGCTGTTCTCCCTCACCGGCAATCTGGAATTCGACACCGCTTATTTTGAAGAGGGCGGACACACAAGCGAAAAATGAGGGGATAAACATGATCTATTGCGTGGAAGACGACGACAGCATCCGGGAGCTGATGGTCTACGCCCTGGGAGCCTCGGGCTATGGGGTTCTGGGCTTTCCCAGCGCCGCCGGCCTTTGGCAGGCGCTGAAGCAGGAGAAACCGGAGCTGATCCTGCTGGACATCATGCTGCCGGATGAGGACGGCATTTCCATCCTGAAAAAGCTTCGGGGCAGCCCGGCCACCGGGGAGATTCCTGTCATCATGGCCACGGCCAAGGGGACGGAATTCGACAAGGTCATCGGCCTGGACTTAGGCGCCGATGACTATCTTTCAAAGCCCTTTGGCATGATGGAAATGGTGTCGCGGGTGAAGGCGGTGCTCCGCCGGGTAAAGCCCAACGGGGCTGCCCCGGAGCTGAGCTGTAAAGCCATCCGGCTGAACGAAGCCTCCCACCGGGTCAGTGTGGACGGGAAGAACGTGGAACTGACGGTCAAGGAGTACGAGCTGCTCCGGCTGTTCCTGAAAAATCCCGGCGTGGCCTTTACCCGTGAAAATCTGCTCTCCTCCATCTGGGAGAGCGAATTCCAGGGAGAGACCAGAACTGTGGATGTACACATTGCCACCCTGCGAACCAAGCTGGGCGCTGCGGGGGAGGCCATCAAAACCGTGCGGGGCGTGGGCTACCGCCTGGAGGGCTAAGCCATGACAAATCGAATTTTCAAAGCCGTCTGCGCGGCGGCATTGTCTGTTTTTTTGGTGACCATGCTGCTGATTATGGGTGTGCTTTATCAATATTTTTCCTCCCTGCAGCAAAAGCAGCTCCTGGCCCAAACCGCCCTGGCGGTGCAGGGGGTAGAGGGGCAGGGCATGACCTTCTTCGACGGACTGGAGGCGGAGGATCTTCGCATCACCTGGATCGCCGGGAACGGCGATGTGCTCTATGACAGCGTTTCCGACTCCGACGCCATGGAAAACCATCTGCAGCGGGAGGAGATTCGCCAGGCCCTCTCCGACGGTGTGGGCCAGAGCGCCCGGTATTCCTCCACCCTGATGAAGCAGTATCTCTACTGTGCCCAGCGGCTCAGCGACGGTACGGTGCTGCGGCTTTCCGTCTCCCACAATACCATCATCGTGCTGCTGCTGGGTATGCTCCAGCCCATTCTCATCATCATTACGGTGGCGCTGGTGCTGTCCTTCCTGCTGGCCAGCCGGCTTTCCAAGCGAATCGTGGAGCCCATGAACCGGCTGAATCTGGATGAGCCCCTGGAAAACGAGGGCTATGACGAGCTTTCCCCCCTGCTTCGCCGAATCTACAGCCAGCAGCAGAGCCTGAAAAACCAGCAGACCACCCTGGCCCAAAAGCAGAATGAGCTGGATACCATCGTCAGCCATCTGGAGGAGGGAATGCTCCTGCTGGATCGGGACTGCCGCGTGATCACCGCCAACGAGGCGGCCCTGCGGCTGATGGATGTGAGAAACAGGAATGTGGCGGGGCTGAGCCTGCTGTCGCTGAATCGGAACATGGAGCTCCAGGATGCGGTGAATCAGGCGCTGTCCGGAGTAAACGTCACAAGAAAAACCACCATCCACGGTCGAACCATTCAGGTTCATGCCGCCGCCGTGGGCAAGGAGCAGGAGCTTTCCGGTGTGGCGGTGGTGCTCTTCGACATCACCCAGGCAGAGCAGGCGGAGCAGAGCCGACGGGAATTCACCGCCAATGTGTCCCATGAGCTGAAAACACCCCTGCAGTCCATCTCCGGCTATTCGGAGCTCATCCAGTGCGGCATGGCCAAGCCCGAGGACATTCAGCCCTTTGCCAAGCGCATCTACGACGAGACCCAGCGGCTCATCCGCCTGGTGGAGGACATCATTAACCTTTCCCAGCTGGACGAGGGCGGCAGCTATGAGACAAGGCGGCTGGATCTGTACGATACCGCTCAGGAGGTGGTTCGGGATCTGCAAGCAGTGGCCGCCAACAAGCAGGTGCAGCTGACCCTGGAGGGAGCCTCCGCGGAGATCACGGGGATTCCGGAGCTGGCAAGGGGCATCGTCTATAATCTTTGCGACAATGCCATCAAATACAACCGGCCCGGCGGCTCGGTTTCCGTCACCGTTTCCGGGAAGGACAAGGGTGCCTTGCTCACCGTAAAGGATACCGGCATCGGCATCCCGGAGGAGGAGCAGGATCGGATTTTTGAACGGTTTTACCGGGTGGATAAAAGCCGCTCCAAGGAGGTCGGCGGCACCGGCCTGGGGCTTTCCATTGTGAAGCATGCAGCCCTGGTGATGGGCGCTCAGATACAGCTGGAAAGCCGCCTGGGTCAGGGCACCACCATTCAGGTTTCTTTCTCGAAATAAACAAATGCCCGCAGAACGCTTTCGTCCTGCGGGCTTGCTTTTTTCTGTCAAATCAATCCATAATGCTTCAGCGCTTTTTCAATGCCATCCTCCATCACGGCGGCGGTGACATATTCGCACATCTGCTTCACCTGATCCATGCCGCCGCCCATGCAGACGGTGTGCTTTGCCAGACGGAACATGGGCAGATCGTTGGTGCTGTCGCCGATAGCCAGGGTGTTCTCCGTGTCCAGGTTCAGCTGCGCCAGGATCCGCTCCATGCCCGCCGCCTTGGAATAGCCCTTCAGCACCAGCTCATACATGCCGTTTTCCCGGTCGATGATGGTGTAGTCATTTTCCAGCTCCTTTTTGAAGCCGGACACATCTCCCTCCAATCCCTGAAAGGTGACGAATTTCAAAAAGTCCGGCTCCTGTCCGGGCATCAGCTGATGGATGGGAAAGCCCGCCTCCCGGAGCCGCTCTACCTCCCGGGACATGATGGGGTGAACGGAGCGCTCTCCATCCAGCAGAATTCCTCCGTCCTGGGTTTCGTAGAACGAGCACATCCCGTATTTCCGGGAAACCTCCACGCTCTTCTGCCGCAGTGCCGCCGGGGGCTTTACCCGCACCAGCCATTTCCCATCCAGCTGTACCTCCATGCCGCAGCCGCAGGCAAACCCCCGGAAGGCCATCCGGGTCACCCGCCGGTCCACCTGAAAATAGGCCCGGCCGGTGTTGACGATGGGAATGTGCCCCTTTTCCGCCAGAGCCTCCACGGCGCGGATGGTGGAGGCTGGAATTTCGTGGGTTTTATCATCGACGATGGTTCCGTCTATGTCGAAAAAGATGACCATTGTATCTCCTTTTGTAACTGTATGCCTTATGCCCCGCCGGGCAGTCCCAAAGCGGCGGTGACCAGAATCCCCAGGTTATCCTGATAGATGGTGTCGAACTGTTCGATGGGCAGGGGATTCTCGCCGCTGCCCGCTTCAATGGTGAACCCTGGGCGGCGGAAATCCTGGATGAACCAGTCCTTGTATCCGGCAAAGCTGGATTCATAGGGAGTGTCCTCCATTTGGTAGCCGCTGATCCGGGCGAATTCCTGGGCCAGCTCCTGGGCTCCGGGGATTTGATAATCCCGGAACTGCCAATAGATCACTTTCCCCTGGGTGTGGTAGGCCAGCACCAACCGGGGCAGCACCTGACGGGTGTATTCCGCCAGCGCACGGCTCTCCCGCTGATTCAGAGGCGCCCGGCCAACATAGTCCCTGGGGCCGGGCCGGTCGTATCCGGCGGCGAATTTGATTTCTCTTGCGGTGAGCCAACCGGCGGGGTACTGTAGATTCAGATCCACGCCCATGAGATTGGCCTTCCAGCCGTCGGGAAAGGGAATCTGGGGATAGTACGATGCCAGGTTCCCGGCGATCGCGTATTCCTCCGACCCTGGCTGGATGGCACCTGTCACCAGATCCACTCCGTCCGGGTCCACCATGGGCACCATATGGACGGTCACCAGATTGCCGATGGTTTTTCCCTCCACGCCCCAGATTTTTCCGCCGGACTCGATGGCCTGGGCCAGCTCCTCTCCAAATTTCAGCAGCAGGGGAGTGGTGATCCATTCGTTTGCGTGGTGGGCGGCGGTGAACAGTACGTTCCGCTCTCCACTTCCCACCACCAGGGTTTTCACCGGCCTGCCGAAAGCGGTGTAGGTCAGAACCTGGCTGCGGCAGGATGGGTAGGCAGCCACCAGCTGATCGATGGTTTCGCTGCAAATTTTGGATGTTTGCGGGATATCCGTTTTCACAATTGCCATTTTCATCGCCTCCCAATAGGGTATGCGGCAAAATGGAAAATGTGCGCCTACCGCTGCTCCAGATAAATCAGCAGCACTGCGATGTCCGCCGGACTCACGCCGGAAATCCGCCCCGCCTGACCAATGGACAGGGGGCGAATCTGGCTGAGCTTCTGCCTCGCTTCCAGCCGGAGGCCGCCGATGGCGTCGTAGTCCAGATCGGCGGGCAGCAGCCGGGTTTCTTCCTTTTTGAATTCTTCCACCTGCTTTTCCTGCCGCAGCAGATATCCGGCGTACTTGATTTGAATCTCCACCTCGTCGGTCACGCTTTGGGGAAGCTGTGGCCGCTGGGCGTCAAAGGGGGCAATGTCCGGATAGTTGATCTCCGGCCGCCGCAGCAGATCTGCCAGACGGGCGGAGCCGGTCACCGGTGCACTGCCCTTTGCTTCCAGCATGGCATTCAGAGCGTCGCTTCCGGGGATGCCGTTGGCTTCCAGCCGATTTCTCTCCCGGCGGACGGCCTCGTATTTCTCCTCCACCTGCTGCAGACGCTCCCGGCTCACCAGACCGATGGCATATCCGATTTTCGTCAGCCGCTGGTCGGCGTTGTCCTGCCGGTGAAGCAGCCGGTATTCGCTGCGGCTGGTCATGATCCGGTAGGGCTCTTCCGTTCCCTTGGTCACCAGATCGTCGATCAGAGTGCCGATGTAGCTGGTGTCCCGTGTGAGGATCATGGGCGGCTTTCCCTGAATTTTCAGCGCCGCGTTTACCCCGGCCACCAGACCCTGCGCCGCCGCCTCCTCATAGCCGGAGGTGCCGTTGAACTGCCCCGCGCCGTAGAGTCCGGAAACAAGCTTGGTTTCCAGGGTGGGCAGCAGCTGGGTGGGGTCCACGCATTCGTATTCGATGGCATAGGCCGGACGCATCATTTCGGCGTGCTCCAGACCGGGGATGGTTCGCAGCATCCTGAGCTGCACATCCTCCGGAAGACTGGAGGAAAAGCCCTGGATGTACATCTCCTCGGTGTCCAGTCCGCAGGGCTCAATGAATAACTGGTGCCGGGGCTTCTCCGCAAAGCGGACGATTTTCGTTTCGATGCTGGGGCAGTACCGGGGGCCTACGCCGGAGATGGTGCCGTCGTAGATGGGGCTGCGGTGCAGATTCTCCCGAATGATTTTGTGGGTTTCCTCGTTGGTGTAGGTCAGGTAGCACACGGCGGAGTTGTTCACCCGGTGCTCCGTCCGGAAGGAAAAGGGCTCCACGGTTTCGTCCCCCGGCTGTAATTCCATTTTGGAAAAATCAATGCTTCTCCGGTTCACCCGTGGTGGTGTGCCGGTTTTGAACCGGCGCAGATGTAGGCCCAATCCCCGCAGATTGTCCGCCAGTCCTACGCTGGGGTGCATCCCGTCGGGCCCGGAGGGGATGACGCTTTCCCCGGTGATGACGGTGCTGTCCAGATAGGTGCCGGTGGCGATGATCACCGCCTTGGCGGCGTATTCCGCCCCCAACTGGGTGCGAACACCGGAAACAGCTCCGTTCTCGGTGAGGACTTCGGTGATCTGAGCCTGCTTCAGCTCCAGACGCTCCTGGAGCTCCAGGGTATGCTTCATGTAAGTCCGGTAGCGAACCCGGTCGGCCTGGGCCCGCAGGGAGTGAACAGCCGGCCCCTTGCCCCGGTTCAGCATCCGGTATTGGATGCAGCTGGCGTCGGCGGCCAACCCCATTTCGCCTCCCAGGGCATCCAGCTCCCGCACCAGATGGCCCTTGCCGGTGCCGCCGATGGCGGGATTGCAGGGCATATTGCCCACCGCGTCCAGATTGATGGTAAACAGAATGGTGTGCAGCCCCATCCGGGCGGCAGCCAGCGCCGCCTCGATTCCGGCGTGCCCCGCGCCGATGACGGCTACCTCGCAGCTTCCGGCAAAATAGGTCATTGCGCTTCCTCCGTGGATGGCTCCCGAGGCTTCTTTTCCTCCGGCGGCAGCTGGAAAGGCTTGCAGATCACCTCGCACCGGTTGATGGGGGTGCCCAGAGCGTGAAACTTTTCCTCATAGCCGGTCATAATGCCCACAATGCCGTTTTCATGGAGATTCCGGGTGACGTTTTTTGCTTCCAGTCCGCAGGCCGCGAATTCCTCCCGAGAGTATTCAAACAGAGGGGCGTTGTCGGTCTTGAAGTGGAACTCACCGCCCTCTCGCACCACACGGCAGTATTTGTCCAGGAAACCCCGATGGGTCAGGCGGCGCTTGGCGTTCTTTTTCCGGGGCCAGGGGTCGGGGAAATTGATGAAAAGGCGGTCGATCTCTCCGGCGGCAAAGAAATCCTCCATCATGGCCACATCCATGTCAATGTAAAAAACGTTGGTCAGCCCCATGGCCTTGGCCTTTTCCATGGCAACCACCACCGCCTCCCGGCAGCGCTCCACCGCAATCAACAGCACGTCAGGGTTGGCCTGGGCGGTCTCCGCGGTGAATTTGCCCTTGCCGCAGCCAACCTCCACCCAAAGGGCGGTGCAGTCCGGCTTTAAAGAGCGCCAGTTGCCTTTCATGGAGGCGGGGGCGGCAATCCGGTAGGCCGCACAGCGCTCCATCCGGGGCTCCAGATTCCGCATTTTTCTCATTCTCATACGCGATTCCTCCAAACAGAATGATACAACCCTCTATTATACAATTAAATAAAGATGATGTCAAAGGAAATCCGTGGATACACGCCGATTTCTGGAATATTCTACCATTAGCGGACAAATGTGCGCGGTTAAAAGTCACCAAAAAAGATGGAGAAAAATTGTAAAAAGTGCTTGACAAAGGAGCGGGGGTGTGGTAATATAGGCAAGCTTTCCGATGAACGCTTGGGAAACAGGCGGGAGGGAGCGCAAACCGCGAAAAAACTCGAAAAAAAGAGAAAAAAGCTCTTGACAATCGAGGCATTCGTTGGTATACTAAACGTGTTCCCCGCCGCGAGGCGAGAACGACTCTGTACCTTGTAAATTGAATAACGAAAAG